>SRSN01000067.1 GCA_004791645.1 Alcaligenaceae bacterium 429 | reverse complement strand
ATGAAAAATCTATTACCAAATGGCTACAGCACCATTCTGGACAAAAACACGACGATTTGCATCCCTTTTTAACAAAAATAAACCTTAGGGCATTTTAAAAATAGGATTAGCCGTTTTTTAGAAACAAAACGGCTAATTTTTTCCTACTAAAAAAACCATTACCTGCATTAAGAAGAAACTATTTTGCCGCCGTGTAGCTAATACAGCATCACGGTGGCAAGGCATTAACCTAACCTATTACGGTTTACAGCAGGTTCTTATACACCACACCATTTTTCATAATTAGATGGAAGTTTTGCTCTGGGTCAGCCACAAAATCCAGATTCTTTTCGGGGTCACCATCTGCAATAATCAGATCGGCATAAGCACCTTTTTCCAACTTGCCTAGGGTATGAGGATAAGGATTACGTGCACCGGACAATGCCACATACTCACCATTCATACCTGTTCCCTGTTTGAGCACCGTTAACGGATCATAGAAACGGGTCAATTTCGCCAACTGCTTACCTTGGGTACGCGTGTTGTTGGCATTGAACAGTACATCCGTGCCCCAACCGGTATGAATATTGTATTTTTGCGCCATTTCATAGGCATGCACCGTACCTTGAGCCACTTCATGCTGAGCCTGACGACGCATATCATCTGGATAAAAATTGGCATCTTCGTCTTGCAAGAATGGCTGTAGGCTCCACCATGTACCGGTGTCAGCCATCATTTTGACGCTTTCTTCATCAGCCAACTGGCCGTGTTCAATACTTTTCACGCCAGCACGTATGCAGCGCTGAATGCCTGTGGGGGTATAGACGTGGGCCATCACATAGGTATTCCAGTCTGAAGCGGCGGCAACAGCGGCTTTTAGCTCGGCTTCGGTGTACTGGGTGCTGTCTAAAGGATCGTACATAGACGCTACACCGCCACCTGCCAACACCTTAATCTGCGAAGCGCCTAGCATCAACTGTTCACGCACTCTACGTAGCACTTCATCTGCACCATCAGCAATCATTGCCACGCCAACGCGCTCCACCAAGGCGAGATCTGCCGCCCCCGCTCGTGGCAAATCGCTACGCATACGGAAGTCGCCGTGCCCTGAGGTTTGCGAAATCATCGCGCCTGACGGATAAATGCGCGGGCCATCAATAATGCCCTCATCAATGGCACGCTTCAAAGCAAAGGCTGGGCCACCGGGGTCTCTAATGGTCGTAAACCCACGTAGTAGTGTGTTTTGCGCTTCTTTGGCTGCTACTAAATACAAATAACCTACATCAGAGGTCATGGCAGTCACTTGATTGATGGCTGCCAACATGGTGTGCCAGTGCACATCAATCAGACCAGGCATCAGTAGCTTCCCACCGGCATCAATAAGCTCTGCATCATTCACCGGTTCCGACTCAGGGATGATGTCTTCGATCATGGCACCACGCAATACCAGCTTCAGGCCTTGCTGCGGTTTTTTACCTGTACCATCAAAGAGCCTACAGTTATGAATCACTACAGGGCGTGGCGGCGTTTTAGGTGTAGCACTGCTTGTCGTAGCCCCTACGCTTCGAGTCATACCAGAAAACGCAGCCGCCATTGCGATGGCACCACCTAGAAATTGCCGTCTGGACATATCTGCCATGACGCGAGCATGCAGAATCTGCATGATAGTGCCACCACAGTCACAACCACGACGGCGTTGGATTTTTCCTGATGTCGTGTCTGCCAGCGCAAACAGCCCTTGATGCTGCCTTGTTTTTCGTAATGCGTTTTGCATGCCAAGATTATCCATAAAAATGGTTTATCGCATTTTCTGCCTGCTACAGGCACCCTATAACTACGGTTACTCACTGTAAAAAACATACCTGCTCTCTACGCACCGCAATCTAGTCTTACACAGGGAGAATCATACTAAAACCTGAGTGCTATGCCTGCTTTTACCTACAACTTGTCACATATAAAAAACCCGCTATACCGATGGCATAGCGGGCAAAGGCACTACTTAATGCTTTAGTGCATTACTCGAAAGAACGAGAACGCAGCAATTCTGGCTTCATGATAGGTTTATGGCCTGTGTTGGCATGATCAGCCAACAACTCCCCGTTTAGCTCTGTGCCGTAACGGGTATTCTTGTGGAAGGTATCCAAGTACATTTCACGAGTTTCTCTAACATCACCGGTATAACGTGGATCTTGAGGACGTTCACGTGTATCGATGTACTCGGCCAAATCCCACGCTTGTTGATCGGTTAACGAGTTAGGCTTACCCAATGGCATGTTTTGTTTTACAAACGCTGCCAAGGTAAAAGGACGCGCAATACCAGCCCCCCAGTTGTAGGAACCATCACCCCACAATGCAGGGAAAATCACTTCCTCACCTTTCATGGTGCCGGAACCATCTTCAGCGTGACACATTGCACACTGTGCTTGATACAACGCGCGACCGCGCTCTACATCGGGTTTGAGTTCAGGGTCTGCCAAACGCGCATAACCTCGACCGTACAACTTCTCGTCTGCTGCAGGGTACATAGGTACACCACGTGCTAACCACTGGTGATACGCCGTTAATGCCAGCATATTGTCGCTACCGTACTCAGGCGGGATACCGTTCATGGAGTATGCAAAACACCCTACGATACGTTCTTCCAAGTTGTTTACGTGACCATTTTTGCCACGGTAGTCTGGCAATGTCACCACTGCAGGCCATACAGGCCCCGCATTAGGCAAACGCCCTTCACCCATGTGACAGCTACTACAGTTCATGTTGTTAAACACGTTCACACCACGCAGCTGCTGTGTATCCACAAACAGATCGTGGCCACGACGAATCACTGCTTTTAGCTCTGGATGCAGATCGGAGTTTTCCAGATCTTCCATCGTAGGAGGAATATGCACGTAGTCGCCTTCGGCCGGCGGTTTAAAGCCTGGAGCCATGTGCGACAACTGTTCTAACAGCACTGGGTCAAAGCTACTTTTTGTAGCGGGTTCTTCAGCCGCAAACACTGAAGTGGCCACAACGGAAGCACCAATCCATAGCAGAATATTCTTTTTCATACCTTACTCCTTGCTACCCGCTTCTTGTTTGGCCAACCACGCCGACACAGCCTGAATGTCACGATCATTCATGCGGCGCGCGATACTTCCCATCAAGTCTTGAGGATCATTTTTACGAGAACCATCTTGCCAATGCTTCAACTGTGCGGCAATGTAACCCTCGTGCTGACCTGCAATGTTTGGGAAGAAATGGCCTACCCCTTGGCTACCGGGGCCATGGCAGCTTTGGCAAGACACAATGTAGCGATCCCAGTCGCCTTGCTCCACCAATTTACGACCGTGCTCCAGCAAGGCTTCGTCGGCGTTCACTGTAACGCTAGTGGTGTCAGGGAAAGGCAGGCTTTCAAAGTAAATCGCCACATCCATCATCTGCTCATCATTCAGCATCATGCTGAACGGTTTCATACTGATGTTATCGCGGGTACCCTCTTTGAAAGCTTTCAATTGAGAAACCAGATAGTCACGATCTTGCCCAGCCAGACGAGGCCAAGACTCGCCACCAGGAATACTCATACCGCCACCATTTGCTTGGTGACAGGCAATACAGACCATTGCGGCGTTTTTGCCGCGCTCGATGGCGGCTGCATCATCTTGGGCTACAACGGCGGGCGACATAGCTGCAGTCAACACCAATGCAGCGCCCCCCATCAGCCCGCTCATACAGGAAAAGGGTTTTTTATTCATAAATAATATGTCCCATTGTCACAGCTTTGGTGAAGCTGCTGTTTTTGAGGTGCTTAAAAAGCTGGCGAAAACGGATAGAGTTTCCACCAGTATTCCATTATGCCCAACGATTGCCAGCAAAATAAATACACCAAATCGTGTATTGCCCCTTCAAAAACTATGGGTTTTGTTGCGCAATCCCCTGTAGTCTGAATGTGATTTATTGGAGAGTTATGCCTTACGCTACAGTGGCGGTTTTATGGCCTCCCAACAACGTCGTCGCCACCTCAGTAATACATCGACGTAACCAAATAGCGTCAGGGGCTTTATGAGTTCGTCTATGCCACAGTTGATAAAAACGCATGGGTGGGAACGCAATAGGGGCATCCAACACCACTATAGGTAAGAGCTTGGCATAATGCTGCGCAAATTGCCTACCGGTGGTGAATACCATATCTGTACGCATCAATACGTAGGGCACTAAGCCAAAGTAAGGCACAGCCATCTGTACCCGACGGCGTAACCCCTGCTCAGCTAAACAGCCATCAATAAAATTGCTGCGGTGAGACACATAAGGCGTAGGCGCTAAATGGGGCAACTCCAAGAAATGCTTCATGGAAATCCCTTTTTGTGCCAACGGGTGATGCCCACCCAACATACAGACCACCTCATCATCAAACAGACGAGAGCGATACAACTGTGGTGGCGGTTCTAACCAGTTCCCAATCACCACATCCAGCTGCCCTTCTTCTAGTAAGGCTGCATAGTTGCTTTCATGGCTGATCGCGTGCACATACAGTTTGACGTGTGGCGCTTGCGTACGCAGTTTCTCAATGATTGTGGGTAGAAATAAGGTGTCCAGATAGTCGGGCGCCGCCACATGGAACTCGCGTTCTGAGTGCTGAGGATCAAAATCCTCGGGTGGATTGGCGATACGTTCTATGGCTTGTAGGGCTTCATTGGCATAGTGCAGCAGCTCTGTCCCGCGTGCTGTAGGTACCATGCCTGATTTGCCCCGCAATAGAATCTGGTCTCCGGTTATTTCACGAAGTCGTCGCAACGCATTGCTGATTGCAGGCTGGGATTGCCCCATCTGCAAGGCCGTACGCGATACGCTTTGCTCGGTTAGCAGTAACTGCAATACCCGCAATAAATAAGTATCTAAAGGCTCTTTTGGTCTAATCATTCTTGCATTATCTCCAGCCATCACTGTACTGCCTAGTTATGTAATTCCCTCATGATGCAGTTCTGATAGTCATCATCAGCCCTCGGAAATACTGTAATGACATCAGCCTGTTATGCTGAACGCAGCCATTCATTACATTTACTACATAACAGGCAAGGCTATGGAGACAACCCCTATCCGCTTCTATTATCGCGGACACGTTCACGAGGTGCAGAGCGCCCCTACCACGCGCACACTCTTACAACATTTGCGCGAAGACCTACATTGCACCGGCACCAAAGAAGGTTGTGCTGAAGGCGACTGTGGTGCATGTACGGTAGTGGTTGCCGAACTGGATGCTGAGCAAAACGTACAGATGCGTGCAATTAACTCCTGCATTCAACTACTGCCCGCCCTAGACGGCAAAGCCATCTTCAGCGTAGAAGACCTACAAGCCACTGACCAAAGCCTGCACCCTGTGCAGCAAGCCATGCTGGAGTGTCACGGCAGCCAATGCGGGTTCTGTACTCCTGGATTCTTAATGTCTATGTGGGCTTTGTATTTGCAGCACACTCCCGGCTCACCCACACCCACACGCGATGAGATTGATGCCGCCCTGTCTGGCAACCTCTGCCGTTGTACTGGATACCGCCCCATCATTGATGCCTGTGAGCGTATGTTCAGCTATGAGCGCCCCGAATTCGATCAGCACACACTTAAGCACACCCTAGTGAGTATGCAGCGCGAAAGCAGCCTGCACTACCAATACGAAGAACAGCAATTCCACGCCCCCCTCACCTTGAAGGAGATGGCTGAATTGCGGGTAGCCTATCCCGACGCACGCATTCTAGCGGGTAGTACCGATATAGGCTTATGGGTAACACGCCAATTCAGACATTTGCCACATCTACTCTACATTGGACGTGTACACGAGCTACAGCATATAGACCATCATGATGGCGACTATGTGTACATTGGCGCTGGCGTACTGCTTAACCCTGCTTTTGAAGCCTTGTGTCGCTACTACCCCGAACTACACGAGTTACACCAACGTTTTGCCTCGCACCCCATACGTAACTCAGGCACCTTAGGTGGCAATATCGCCAATGGCTCACCCATCGGTGACTCTATGCCAGCCTTAATCTGCCTCAACGCGCGCATTGTGCTACGTAAAGGGGATGAGGTGCGCGAGATGCCTCTGGAAGAGTTCTATCTAGCCTATCAAAAAAATGCGCTACAAACTGGCGAGTTTGTACAAGGCCTACGCGTTCCTCGAGAACAACCCGGCCTACAGTTCCAGACCTACAAACTGGCCAAGCGATACAACCAAGATATCTCTGCCGTGTGTGCCGCATTTTCTGTCACGCTAGATGCGCAACAACAAGTGAGCCAAATTCGTATCGCCTTTGGCGGCATGGCGGCCACTCCGATTCGAGCTCACCAGACAGAACAATTCTTGCTGGGCAAAAAATGGGATGACAACACCCTCACTGTTGCTGTCAGTTGCTTACGCGAAGAGTTCAAACCCTTAAGCGATATGCGTGCCAGTGCCGACTACCGCCACACAGCAGCAGCCAACCTACTACGTCGATTCTATTTACATACCCACCCCGAACACGCCTTAGCCACACATCAACTCAACGTGTTTGAGCACGTTCGTTCTATTGAGGGACTACAGCCATGAGCCTTCACACTGACTCTCTAGAGCACGATCTGCTATACGATGCGCGCCAAGTAGGCGTGTCGCCCTATCATGAATCAGCTGTCTTGCACCTAAACGGCAAGGCTATCTACACCGACGACATTCCTGAGTCACAAGGTACGCTGCACATCGCACTGGGGCTTTCTAGCCAAGCACACGCGAATATCCTGTCTATGGATTTACAGCCTGTGAAAGCCGCTAAAGGCGTAGTCGCCGTACTCACAGTGGCTGATGTTCCTGGTGAGAATAACTGTGGCCCTGTGCTGCATGACGACCCCTTGTTTGCCGATGGTGTGGTGCACTACGTGGGGCAGCCTATATTTGCCGTCATTGCGACCAGCCATGATCTAGCACGACGAGCTGCGCGCTTGGCCAACATCGAATACGAGACCTTACCCGCCATTCTGACTGCGAAAGAAGCCAAAGCGGTGGGAGCCAGCGTCTTACCGCCATTCAACTTGGTACGCGGCAACCCCCATGAAAAACTCGCTAGCGCTCCACATCGCCTGCAAGGCACGTTTGAGTGTGGTGGCCAAGAACAGTTTTATTTGGAAGGGCAAATTTCGTACGCCTTGCCTCAGGATGACGGGGCGGTACGCATTTACTGCTCTACTCAGCACCCTACTGAAATGCAGATGCTGGCCGCACGCGCACTAAACGTGTCTACACACAAAATTGAAGTTACCTGCCGACGTATGGGCGGTGGTTTTGGTGGTAAGGAATCACAATCAGCTCTGTATGCCTGCGTCGCTGCCATTGCCGCACAAAAACTGCATCGCCCCATCAAACTACGTTTAGACCGTGAAGACGACATGACCATCACGGGTAAGCGCCACGGTGTGTATTACGAATGGGATATAGGTTTTGACAGTGAAGGACATATCCTAGGTGCTCACGTAGACATGGCCTTGAATTCGGGGTATTCCGCGGACTTATCCGGCCCTGTTGCTACCCGTGCCGTGTGTCACTTTGATAATGCCTACTACTTGGAACACGTTGCCATACATGCGTTGTGCGCCCGTACCAATACACAATCCAATACTGCATTTAGAGGCTTTGGTGGTCCACAAGGTGCGTTGGTGATGGAAGTAATCTTGGACAACATAGGTCGCCACCTAGGCATAGACCCTTTGTTGATACGTCAACGTAATTTTTATGGCCACGAAGACCGCAACCTCACCCCATACGGTCAAGTCGTCAAAGACAACGTCATTGATACGTTAGTAGCACAACTGAGCGAAGACTGTCGTTATCATGAGCGCCGACAAGCGGTGTTGGAGTTCAACAAACACAACACTATCCTAAAAAAAGGCTTGGCGCTTACGCCAGTGAAATTTGGTATTTCATTTAACTTCCCCGCCTTTAATCAGGCTGGTGCTTTGGTACACGTTTACCGAGACGGTTCGGTACTGGTGAACCACGGCGGTACCGAAATGGGCCAAGGGCTGAACACCAAAGTCGCGCAAGTGGTCGCCCATGAACTGGGGCTCACACTAGACCAAGTACGTTGCACCGCTACGGACACCAGCAAAGTTGCCAACACGTCAGCTACTGCTGCGTCTACTGGCTCTGACTTAAACGGGATGGCCGCACAAGATGCTGCTGCTCAAGTACGAGCACGGTTAACCGAGTTTTGGGCAACACTACAGCAGCTGCAACCCGAGGACATACATTTTGCCAAAGGCATGGTGTATGCAGGCAGTTTGGTTACACCGTTTGCAAAGGTGGTAGAACAAGCTTACTTACAGCGCGTTCAGTTGTGGTCCGACGGTTTTTACGCCACTCCTGGTTTGCATTGGGACGGCATCAAAATGACCGGCAACCCCTTCTATTACTTCTCGTATGGTGCAGCGGTAGCAGAGGTCGTACTAGACACCTTAACCGGCGAATGGTCACTGTTGGCCGCTGATGCGCTGCACGATGTGGGCCGTTCCCTAAACCCGGCTCTGGATATAGGGCAAGTAGAAGGTGCTTTCATCCAAGGGATGGGCTGGTTAACGCTAGAAGAACTGTGGTGGGACAAAGAAGGCAGATTACGCACTCACGCACCTTCCACCTATAAAATCCCAGCTATACGCGATTGCCCAGAGCATTTCTCGGTAAAACTGTTTGATAATCAAAACGTTCAACCTAGTATTCACCGTTCTAAAGCGGTAGGTGAACCTCCACTACTGCTACCTTTTTGTGTGTTCAATGCACTGCGTGATGCGGTAGCCAGTACCAGTAACTACGCACGTCAACCCACGCTGAATGCCCCCGCCACACCTGAGGCCATACTCGCCGCGGTAGAGCGAGCACAACATGGGAGCTAAGCAATGCCAGCATTGATACGCCAAGCGCGGCGACTGCTGGATCAGGGGCAGGCTGCCGTATTAATTACGGTAGCCCAAACCAAAGGTTCAGCCCCTCGCAATGCCGGTACACGCATGTTGGTCAGCAGTACGCAGCTGTGGCAAACCATAGGCGGTGGGCATCTGGAATGGCAAGCCATTCGTCAAGCCCGTACGCTGATAAGCGAGCATGTCGCCGGTAAATCTGCACGCTTAATTGAACGCTATCCACTAGGCCCACGCTTAGGGCAATGCTGCGGTGGCATGGTCACGCTAGTCTTTGAATTACTAGGCAGCGATGATCTGGAATGGTTAGAAGATCTCGCTACCTTATTGGATACTGGAAAAAGCGCTCAGCGCCGTGTAGGCATGGGCGCTCAACATGACGTAAGCCTAATGGAGCTTCCTCACAGTTTGGGCCATACTCGACTGGATCAAGACCTAGATGGCCATACCCAATGGTTCACCGACGAGCTATCCCCTCCTGCTATCCCCGTGGTGCTATTTGGTGCGGGGCACATAGGCAAAGCGTTGGTACATTTTCTAGGCAGCCTGAGTGATTGCTCGGTTACTTGGGTAGACGAACGCGAAGCTGAGTTCCCTGACAGCATCCCCAGCAACGTACAAGTACACATCACCGATTTCCCTGAAGAAGCCGTGGAGCTAGCGCCAGCCAATGCCTACTTCCTTGTGATGACACACCGCCACGATTTAGACCAAAAACTGTGCAACCATATCTTGAAGCGTAATGATTTCAGATATGCCGGGCTGATAGGCTCTCAAACTAAACGTCAACAGTTTGAGAAACGCTTCCGTCAGCGCGGAATCACCGATGAGGTCATTGAACGACTCACCTGCCCCATAGGCATAGGCCAAATACGCAGCAAAGAACCTGCTGCCATTGCGGTAGCCATTACTGCGCAACTACTACAACTGCACGAATCGTTTCTGTGATTTCAGGATACGCCCATCATGATTACTGTCTCTACCCACACCTCCACACAAGCGTTTCGTGCTGCGCTGCTGTACTTTCACCAGCAACCAAATGCCCAGCACTCGCAGCATCAAGACTGCATTATCTACCACTCAGATGGCTTGCTATTAGTACAAGCAGGTAAGGTGCTGGCCTGTGGCGACTACAGCAGTTTGCAGCACCTACTGACAGACGACATCCCTCTGACTCGTTTTGAGAACAAGCTCTTGATGCCGGGGTTTATTGATAGCCACATTCATTTTCCGCAAACGGAAATGATTGCTTCCCCCGCTCCTGACCTGCTTCCTTGGCTAGAAAACTATACCTTCCCCACTGAAAACCGCTTTGCCGACCCTGCACATGCCGCAGAAATCAGCGAGTTTTTCTTAGATGAGTTGCTACGTAACGGCACCACTACGGCTATGGTGTACTGCACGTCACACAAAGAGGCCACCAACGCCTTTTTTGAAGCCAGCCATAGGCGCAACCTGCGCATGATTGCCGGTAAAGTACTCATGGATAGAAACTGCCCTGACTACCTACAAGACACCGCCGAAAGCGGTGCAAGAGACAGCGAAGCACTTATACAGCGCTGGCACGGCACAGGAAGGCAGCTATACGCCCTCACACCACGCTTTGCACCCACCTCCACCCCTGACCAACTAGGACGCTGTAGTGAGCTTGCTAAAACCTATACAGACGTCTACATACAAAGCCACGTAGCCGAAAGCCAAGCCGAGGTGAAATGGGCGGCTGAACTCTTCCCCCACAGCCGTAGCTATCTGGATATTTACGACCAGTACGGTTTGCTACGCCCTAAAGCCGTATATGGGCACTGTATTTGGTTGGATGAAACAGACCGAGGCCGTATGCATGACACACAGAGCGTAGCCGCACACTGCCCTACCTCTAACTTATTTTTAGGCAGCGGACTATTTGATGTAGCTGCTGCTGAAAACAGCCAGATGCGCTACACCTTAGCAACTGATGTAGGTGCGGGTACGTCGTTCTCGTTGTTACGTACCATGGACGAAGCCTACAAAGTGGCAAGATTGCAGCAGCATTACTTACCAGCACTGCAACTGTTCTACCACTGCACAGCCGGTGCCGCTGAGGCGTTGGGTTTAGCTGGGCAAATAGGTACATTAGCTACGGGGGCGGAAGCTGACTTTATTGTGCTGGATACACACGCCACCCCGTTATTAGCTAGACGCAGTTCTACTGCTAACAGCTTAGAGGAATTGCTATTTGCGGTAGCCTTATTAGGGGATGATCGCTGTATCTATGCTACGTATGCAGCGGGTGTTTGTGTGCATCAGCGTGCAGAGTAATTACGCCATGGGCCATTTTAGAGTCGCCAATGCAGTGCTTAAGGAGCGCTAAAAACGCCTAGCAACGATTGGCAGCATGAACCTAAGGCTGTGGGTTTTGAACGTAATGTCCCTCCGAGAACACTCGAACTCCTATAGCAAAAGACGCTGCCACCAACGTATTCACCGCTAGCTGCCATAGCTAGCACTGCGAAAAGTATTTTTTAATTTGTACACCAAATAAAAAAATACTTTCCTCCGTTTTCCCTTCATCGCTTACCACGGTTTTTACTTTGGTAGTTGTTGCTAGTCAGGCGTCTTTCTGTGGCACATAGGCGAAGATATTTTCAGCATTGCAGCTTCTGCTACCCTCTTCTCCTACGAGCAGAAATAATCATTAAGCGCCGTTGCATTAGCACCAAGTAGGCCAGATCAATTCTAAATACCGCATAGATAGATAACACTGCCGCAAAAGAAAGGGCTATAAACCTATCCTCATTCAGAACAACTGGGGTACGGAGAGGAAACCTTTTTGATTTGGTGTCTCAAATCACAAAAAGTATTCCTGCAGTCCCCAGCGTGTGCGATGAATACATCTGCAGAGCCTCACGCCACAAACAACAGATCCAGAAACGACAAAACCTCTGGCAAAACACCAGAGGTTCGTCGTTAATCTACCGCTTGTTAGACAGTGCGCTATACCGCGCACCATCTTCTTGCTTACTGACTTTCCAAGAAGGATTTCAGTTTGTCAGCACGGCTAGGGTGACGCAGTTTGCGCAGTGCCTTCGCCTCAATCTGACGAATACGCTCACGCGTTACGTCAAACTGCTTACCTACCTCTTCCAGCGTTTGGTCTGTACTCATTTCGATACCGAAACGCATACGCAGTACTTTAGCTTCACGAGGTGTTAGGGAATCCAACACTTCTTTCACCACGCCACGCATATCGCCATGCAATGCCGAATCCGATGGGGACACGGTATTGTTGTCTTCGATGAAATCGCCCAAGTGGGAATCATCATCATCACCAATAGGCGTTTCCATGGAAATAGGCTCTTTGGCGATTTTCAGAATCTTGCGTACACGATCTTCTGGAAGATCCATCTTCTGCGCCAGTGTTGCTGGATCTGGCTCTACACCAGTTTCCTGCAAAATCTGACGGTTGATGCGGTTCATCTTGTTAATGGTCTCGATCATGTGCACAGGAATACGAATCGTACGCGCCTGGTCAGCAATAGAACGAGTAATCGCCTGACGAATCCACCATGTAGCATAGGTAGAGAATTTATAACCGCGACGGTATTCAAACTTGTCCACGGCTTTCATCAAACCAATGTTACCTTCTTGAATCAGATCCAAGAACTGCAAGCCACGGTTGGTGTATTTTTTCGCAATGGAAATCACCAAACGCAAGTTAGCTTCGGTCATATCACGCTTAGCTTTGCGTGCTTTGGCCTCACCTGTCAGCATGCGCTTGTTAACCTCTTTCAGGTCTTTCAGCGACAGCACAACGCTAGTTTGCAGATCAATCAACTTTTGCTGTACTTCTTGAATCGCAGGAATGTTGCGCTCCAAGGTTTCAGCATAAGCAGGGTTAGCAGCAATTTCTTGCGCTACCCATTCCAGATTCACTTCATTACCTGGGAAGCTCTTGATGAAGTGTGAACGAGGCATTTCAGCGCGATGTACACAGATATTCAGAATTTCACGCTCGTGAGCACGAACTTCCGCTACCTGATTACGCATGGTGTCTGCCAGACGCTCAACCATTTTGGCGGTAAAGCGCACACCCATGAACTCTTCAAGAATAGCTTCTTTGGCTTTTAGGTAGCCTTCGCTGCGGTAGCCTTCTTTCTCAAAGGCTGTACGCATTTTCTCGAACCAATCGTTGATTAGATCGAATTTTTTCAGGGACTTGGTACGCAGATGCTCTAGCTGCTGGCTGCTCATGCCACCCGCTGGGCCTTCGTCATCTTCGTCGCGTGTCACACCTGAACCGGCGTACTCTTCGCCGTCATCATCGATCAGACCGTCAACAACTTCGTCGATTTCCATGGTGCCACCACGTACCTGCTCTACATATGAAAGCACTTCTTTCACTGTAGTTGGGCAAGCAGCAATCGCCATGATCATGTGTTTCAGACCGTCTTCGATACGTTTAGCGATTTCAATCTCGCCTTCACGTGTCAGCAATTCTACCGAACCCATTTCACGCATGTACATACGCACCGGGTCAGTAGTACGACCGAAGTCGGAATCTACGGTGGTCAATGCGGCTTCAGCCTCATCGTCCACATCGTCATCGCTAGAGGCCGATGGTACGGTATCGCTCATCAGCAAGGTATCAGCGTCAGGGGCTTGGTCGTAGACCGAGATACCCATGTCGCCGAAGGTGCCAATAATACCTTCAATCGCTTCAGCATCAACCAGATCATCAGGCAAATGGTCGTTGATTTCGCCATAGGTCAAGTAACCGCGCTCTTTACCCAGTTTAATTAGGGCTTTCAAGCGGTTACGACGAGCTTCTTGCTCTTCTGGCGTCAACTGACCACGGCCACCAAACACATCGCGTTCACCGCGACCGCGCTTAGCGCCTTTTTTGCTGACGGGTTTCAGATCAGGGATAACCTCGTCACTATCGTGCAGGTCATCATCCTCATCATCATAATTCGTGTTTTTGGCAGGACGCCCACGACGACCTGGGACTGCAGCAGCTTTAGCTGCAGCCTTCTTAGCGGCTTTCTTAGCAGTCTTTTTAACTGCTGTCGTATCATCCGCACTTGTGGCAGCAGCCTTCTTCGCCACTTTTTTAGCGGCTTTCTTGGCTGTTTTTGCTGCCGGCTCAACGTCCACAGAAGTGTCGTCGGACGCAGCTGCTGCTGCCATCACTACACGTTTTTCATCTTCTGTAGTCACCGATTTCTTACCAGTCGTTTGTGTCATAGTGGATCCCATAGACGTAGCACAGCTAAAGCAGCATAGTGCCACAGGACAAAACGCAATCGGGTAATTCGCCAAACTACTGGAAGGACCAGGTGAAACGCGTGTTCTGATCAGTACTGTATAAGTGTCCCTGCTATTTTGCTAAGGGCTTGAGTAATCAGAATCCAACTACGTATCGTGCCGTATGCTCAATAGAGCGTGGCCCTTTACCTACCAATGGTTTTGCAAACCACCTAAACCTTATATTTTACTTCAGTTGTGAACTAGGCGCAGCATTAAGCAGAACACTACGCTTGAAAAGTTCTTGATATCGTCGGCGCGAAGCCTCATCTGGCAGCCCGCTACTTGCCAACGCATCCAATTCAGTCTTCACCAATACCTGCTCTACTCTACGCAACGTATCTTGCAACTCTTCCTTCGGACTTGGCAGTTCTTCCTCTGCCAGCAAATCTGTCGTTAGCGCTATCAACAACTCACCAAGCTCAGTATCGGGATCTACCGCTTCCAACAATGCACCTGAATGCTTAGCATCACACACATTAATGAGCGCAATTAGCTCTTGTACAAGTATTAGATTGGGACTTTGTACGATAATTTCAAGTTGCTGGTCCGCCAAGCGGCTAACCAGCTCAGGGTGAGCAGCCAACAAACGCAACAAACGTTTCGCTAATGGCATCACCGTACGTGACCTGACCTCATTACCGCCAAAACCACCGGCACTGCTAGGTGCTCTGCCTCGTTGACGTCGGCGAGGCTTGCTCTGCCCTGATGATGGCATATCATCATAGGACATGCCACCAAAATCAGCATACGGCACATCGCCATCATCAAACGGAATATAGTCATCAGGCGGACCATACTCCACAGGTGGTGCATTACCGTAATCTGGTGTAGATGCTTGACTCGCAGACGCAGCAGCCACACCTGTCACCGCACTTAAACGTTGCTGTAGCTCTTCCGGTGTTAGCTGCACCAGCTTGGCAAATTCATTTTGAATTTGTACTGACAGCGTAATGTCAGGCAAGCTTTTCAATAACGGCAATGCCTCGTGCACACATGCTGCCCTACCCTCTGCCTCATTTAAGGCATGGCGCTCAGACAGTTCGTCCAGCATAAAGGTAGACAGCGCACTAGCTTGACTTGCTTGCTCTCGGAATGCATCTGCGCCGCTTTCACGAACAAAGGAGTCAGGATCATGACCCTGCTCCAAGAACATGAAACGCATCGCCACGTCATCTCGTACCAATGGCAAACATGTCACCAGTGCACGCCATGCCGCTTTACGCCCTGCCTGATCGCCATCAAAGCAGAACACAATACGATCGCTACTACGAATCAGTTTTTTGATGTGGTGCTCGCTGGTAGCCGTACCCAGAGTCGCTACAGCATTTGCCAAACCATGCTGTGCCAAAGCCACCACATCCATGTAGCCTTCAACCACCACCACAAAGCCTTCATCTCTGATGCCTTTGCGACCTTCCCATAGTCCATAGAGCTCGTGCCCTTTGGAGAACAAGGAGGTTTCTGGTGAGTTGAGATATTTAGGCTCCCCTTTTTCAATCAGCCGCCCGCCAAAACCAATAATATGGCCGCGACTATTTCGAATGGGGAACATCACCCGTTGTCTGAATCGGTCATAGCGGCGACCATCTTCGCCTTCTATTACCAAGCCTGACTCAATCAATAACGGATCTTCGTAATTGGGGTAGACGCTGCTTAATCCACGACGCTCTGTGCCACTCCAACCCAAACCGAAGGTTTTGGCAATTTCGCCGGTTAAGCCACGTTTTTTAAGATACTGCTTAGCCGCTTCACTGCGTTTCAGTTCTCGCAGGTAATGCTCCTGCGCCGCATCCAAAATTTGCTGATGACGGGAAACCTCAACCTTACGACGCTGATCTGCTGCACGCTGCTGTGGGCTTCGGGGTGCTTCAGGCACCACCATACCTACCTCATTGGCAAGACTGCGTACGGCCTCAGGAAAACTAGCTCCGGTATGCTGCATCAAAAAAGTGACGGCAGAACCATGAGCGCCACAACCAAAACAGTGATAAAACTGTTTAGTTGGACTGACAGTGAAGGAGGGGGATTTTTCGTTGTGAAAAGGGCAGAGTCCAAGCAAGTTGGCTCCACCCTTTCTTAACTGCACATAGCGCCCTACAACATCGGCAATATCGATGCGTACGAGCAGTTCCTGAATAAAAGATTCAGGAATCAATATAGGCGTGGAGGCAGTTGCTGGCTACGGATGCGCTTGTAGTGGCGCTTTACTGCGGCGGCGTGTTTACGCTTGCGCTCAGCAGTTGGTTTCTCGTAGAACTCGCGTGAGCGCAGTTCGGTCAGCAGACCTGTTTTTTCAATAGTGCGCTTAAAACGGCGCATTGCGACCTCGAAAGGCTCGTTCTCTTTTAGGCGAACAATAGACA
>SRSN01000066.1 GCA_004791645.1 Alcaligenaceae bacterium 429 | reverse complement strand
AGCATATTTTGTCTCGATAAAGTGTTTAAAAAATCTCGAAAAATAAGATTTTTGATGGATGTGGTGTGCCATGCACTGTATTTGTATATAAATGGAGACTAGGTGATGAGCCAGGTAGCAGATAACCGTAAGCCGGTAACCGGATTGACAAAAATGACCCCTTCAGAGGCTTTCGTAGAGACCATGGTGTCCTACGGTGTGAAGGATATGTTTGGGATCATGGGGTCCGCTTTTATGGATGCCATGGATATTTTTGCCCCAGCAGGTATTCGCCTGATTCCTGTGGTGCACGAACAAGGTGCGGCACACATGGCTGACGGTTACGCTCGCGTATCCGGCAAGCATGGTGTGGTGATCGGCCAGAACGGTCCTGGTATCAGTAACTGCGTAACAGGTATTGCTGCCGCATACTGGGCACACAGCCCAGTGGTAATCGTGACACCTGAAGCCGGTACTAACACAATGGGTCTGGGTGGTTTCCAAGAGTGCAATCAGTTGCCCATGTTCCAGGAGTTCACTAAATACCAAGGGCACGTAACTAACCCTGCCCGTATGGCTGAATACACTAGCCTGTGTTTTGAGCGTGCGATGACAGAAATGGGACCAACCCAGCTGAACATCCCACGTGATTACTTCTACGGCGAAGTCACCTGCGAAATTCCTACACCACGTAAATTGGATCGTGGTCACGGTGGTGAGCAAGCCCTAGAAGAAGCTCTAGAATTGCTGGCTAGTGCAAAATTCCCAGTCATCATTTCTGGTGGCGGCGTAGTGATGAGCGATGCCGTTGAGGAATGTAAAGCCTTGGCTGAGCGTCTGGGTGCTCCAGTAGTGAACAGCTACCAGCACAATGACTCTTTCCCTGCTAGCCACCCACTGTGGTGCGGTCCTTTGGGTTACCAAGGTTCGCAAGCCGGTATGAAACTGATTTCCCAAGCTGATGTGGTGATTGCACTGGGTACACGTTTGGGACCATTCGGTACGTTGCCACAGTACGGCATCGACTACTGGCCTAAAAACGCCAAGATCATCCAGATCGACGCTGACCACAAAATGCTGGGCTTGGTGAAGAAAATTTCCGTTGGTATTTGTGGCGATGCCCGCGCTGTAGCTAAAGAGCTGTTGGCTCGTATCAACCAGCGTAAATTGGCTAGCGACGCCAGCAAAGAAGAGCGTGCGAAGAAAATCGCTCAAGAGAAAGCAGCGTGGGAAGCTGAATTGGATGCGTGGACACACGAAACCGATCCATACAGCTTGGACATGATTGCTGAAAACGCCAAAGAGAAAACCTTCAACGGCGGCGAGTACCTGCACCCACGTCAAGTATTGCGTGAGTTGGAAAAAGCCATGCCTGAGAATGTGATGGTGTCTACCGATATCGGTAACATCAACTCGGTGGCACACAGCTACCTACGCTTTGAAAAACCACGTAGTTTCTTTGCACCAATGAGTTTTGGTAACTGCGGTTACGCCTTGCCAACTATCATCGGTGCGAAAACGGCTGCTCCAGATCGTCCTGCTATTGCCTACGCCGGTGACGGTGCTTGGGGTATGAGCATGATGGAAATCATGACAGCGGTACGTCATGAAATTCCAGTGACAGCGGTGGTGTTCCATAACCGCCAATGGGGTGCAGAGAAGAAAAACCAGGTGGAGTTCTACAACCGTCGCTTTGTAGCAGGCGAGTTGGATAACGCATCGTTCGCAGATATTGCCAAAGCCATGGGTGCAGAGGGTATAGTCGTGGATCGCCTGGAGGATGTAGGTCCTGCGCTGAAACGAGCCATTGACATGCAGATGAACGAAGGCAAAACCTGCGTGCTGGAAATCATGTGTACACGTGAGTTGGGTGACCCATTCCGTCGTGATGCCTTGAAGCGTCCTGTACGTCTGCTGGAAAAATACAAAGACTACGTCTAATTTTTCTGCACACTGTAGTACCTGGAGGGGGCGCCTCGCCCCCTCACTATGAAGTCAACAAAAGAACAGGCTGTTTATGGAAGACGCACTCGTTATCGCAGGCCGCTCATACCGTTCTAGATTGCTGGTAGGTACTGGCAAGTACAAAGATTTTGTTGAAACACGCGAAGCGGTAGAGCAGAGCGGGGCAGAGATTGTCACCGTGGCCATTCGTCGCACCAACATTGGTCAGGACGCGGGCGAGCCCAGTTTGCTGGACTACGTGTCCCCACAAGATTACACCTATTTACCCAATACAGCTGGTTGCTTCAGTGCTGATGATGCGGTGCGCACACTGCGTCTGGCGCGTGAACTGCTGGATGGCCATGCGTTGGCCAAGCTAGAAATTTTTGGTAGTCAGAAAAACTTGTACCCCAATATGCCTGAAACCCTGAAAGCCGCGAAAACGCTGGTGAAAGAAGGGTTTGATGTGATGGTGTACTGTTCGGACGACCCTATACAAGCTCGTATGCTGGAAGACATGGGTTGTGTCGCCATCATGCCACTGGCCTCTATTATTGGCTCGGGCATGGGCATTCTGAACCCATGGAATATCCGTTTAATTCTGGATCAAATTAACGTACCAGTACTGCTGGATGCAGGGGTGGGAACTGCCTCTGACGCCACCATCGCCATGGAGCTAGGTTGCGATGCAGTACTGATGAATTCTGCTATTTCCTATGCGCAAGACCCCATTCGTATGGCGCGCGCCATGCGTAGGGCCGTGCAAGCAGGACGTGATGCATTTTTAGCGGGGCGTATGCCCAAAAAACATTATCTGGCCGAAGCGTCCTCACCCACTACAGGGCTAATACATAGTGACGCACAGCCGGTAATGCAATAACGACGATAACTGGAAGGAGCACAAAAGATGAATCAAAAATTAGAACTGCTGAAAGCCTATAGCCAAGCGTGGAATGACCACGATATTGACACCATCATGAGCATGATGACCAAAGATTGTGCGTTCTACGCGATTGCCGGTAATGAAGTAGAAGGCACGATTCACCAAGGTCATGAAAAAGTGCGTGTGGCCTTTGAGTCGGCGTGGAAAAATTTCCCTGATGCGGCATGGCTAGATGGTGATTTCTACATGCTGGATGCCAACCATGCTATGTCTACATCGCGCTTTAAAGGCACCGATCTGAACGGTGGCAAGCACGAAGCCTTGATGGTGGATTTGTTCACTTTCGACGGTGACAAAATCGCCATTAAAAACGCCTTCCGTAAAAATCGTCCTCCAGTGACTAGCGGGAAATAATATGCTCCAAGAAACGTCAACACAGACTACGGCTGAGACGTTAGGGCATGCTACACCTGCTAAACGTCCCTATGACCCAGCTTATGACCCGTTCACCGCGCGTAGTAATCCTGGTGAGGGTACTGAATATGCGCCTACCTATTGGGTGGGCACAGCCGGCGAACCGCCTGAAGATGATGGCCCTATTACCCACGATATAGAAGTGGATGTGGCGATTATTGGTTCAGGTTTTACCGGTTTGACCACGGCTATTTTTCTAGCACAAGAACACGGCATCAAAGCTACTGTGCTGGAAGCCAATCGTACTGCGTGGGGTTGCAGTACCCGTAATGGCGGGCAGGCGCAGTGCGCATCTGGCCGTCTGAAACGCTCGCAGTGGATACAGCGCTGGGGTGTGGATACGGCGCTCAAAATGCACCGCGAGTGCGTAGAGGGCATGGAAAACTTCAAAGAGCTGATCAAAGACATAGACTGTGATCCGCAACCGGGTGGCCACTTGTATATCGCTCACCGTGAGCGTGTGATGCCCGTGTTAGAAAAAGAAGCAGCCTTGCTGCGTGACACCTTCAACTACGATGCACGCATTTTGAGTGCTGACACCGTGCGTAATGAGTGGGTGAACGATCACGAAGCGCACGGCGCGATGCACGAACCAGAAGGCATTGGTATTCACGCCGGTAAATTGGCGTTTGGGTATTTGAAAAAAGCCCGTGCGTTGGGCGCTACAGTGCACCCTTCTAGTCCCGTACAAAGCTGGAAAACACGCAATGGCTACCATTATTTGCAGACACCTGGAGGCGTGGTGAAAGCAAAAGCGGTAGGAGTGGCTACGGGAGGGTATACCTCTAACGGTTTGCATAAAGAGGTCAAAAATCGCTTGTTGCCGATTTTGTCCAACTCTATGGTGACGCGTCCGCTGACACCAGCAGAGATTGAAGCTTGTCGTTTCTACACGCACCAAGTGCTGACTGATACGCGAGTGCTGCGTAACTACTATCGTTTGTTGCCGGATAACCGTTTGCAGATTGGTAGCCGTAGCGCGATTACGGGTAAAGATGCGCCACAGCGTAAGTATCAAGATCTGCTGGTAGGCGCAATGGAACGTAAGTTTCCCGAACTAAAAGGCATTGATATTGCGTATTCCTGGTGGGGTTGGGTGGATGTGAGCCACGACATGATGCCGCGCATTGTGCAACCCGATCCACAGCAAACCATTTATTACGCCATGGGGTATGGCGGTAATGGCGTGATGTATTCATCCCAAGCAGGTAGGCGCATGGCGCAATGGATTGCAGGTAAAGGCCAAGAGTTAGATCTACCTATATTCAAAGACCGTTTACCGTACCCCAACGTGCGGGAGATGGTTGAGTCTGAGTTTTTTGCCCCGTTCCGACGTTTTGGTCAGCGCTTCTTGTATCGCTGGTATCACTTGAAAGATGAGGTGCTGTAAGGGCTGAAATCCCCAAGCACTGGAAAAAGGAGTCTGGTGCTTGGTTTTGCTGTAATACACATACAACCTCTGAAAAAGAGGGAGGAGACTACGATGACACTCAAGAAATGGCTCACAGGTTCTGTTTGGGCAGCAAGTTTGTTGTTGGCAACGGCTGCCAGTGCTACGACCTTTAAAGTGGCGATTGGTGACGCAGCAGGTGGAACTCAGTATGAACTGGGCAAGGCGTTTGCCGAGCAGTTAAAAGAAAAAAGTGGTGGCAGCATGACCGCTGACCTGTTCCCAAACAGTCAGTTGGGCGATGAGCAAGATACGATTAATGACGCAGCAATGGGGTTGCTGGACTTCTCTATTCTGGCGATTAACAACATTACCCCGTTTTCCCCTAGTGTGGCTGTGCTCACACTGCCTTATGTGATTCAAAGTCTGGACGACGCCAAAACCTTAACGCAAGGGGATGTTGGTAAAGAGCTGACTGAAAACACCATTCGCGATGCGGGTGTACGCATCATCGGTTGGTCGTATTCGGGCTTCCGTGTACTGACAAACTCCAAACGGCCAGTACGTACATTGGATGACCTGAAAGGCTTGGTGATCCGTGTACCTAAAAATGAGCTAATGATTGCTTCCTACAATGCTTGGGGTGTGAACCCAACGCCTATGGCGTGGAACGAAACCTTCACCGCATTGCAGCAAGGTGTGGTGGATGGTCAGGACAATCCTTACATGACTATTTCTGCCATGAAGTTTGATGAAGTGCAGAAGTACATCACACCAATTCGTTACCTGTTCTCGTTAGAGCCACTGGTCATGAGCGAGCAAGTTTTCCAAGCGCAAACACCAGAAGTTCAAGCATGGATTCTGGCAGCTGGCCAAGCAGCAACAGAGCATAGCTACGAATATATCCAAGCTACTGAAGACCGTATCAAGCAAGAGCTGCAAGCAGCAGGTATGGAAATCGTAGAGCCAGCTAACAATGAGCAGGAATGGATTGAGGCAGCAACAACTAAAGTATGGCCTGCATTCTATGACTCCATCGGCGGCAAAGAGCGTTTGGATGCCATTCTGGCCACGCTGAATCGTTAACCACGAGTTTTTCATCAAAACCTGAAGTACTGCAGATACCTGCCATGAGCCGGTATCTGCCTTGATGCTGCCTGATACACGCTTAAATCAGGCTAAAGAGTGATGTTGGAGACAGGTATGACGATTAAAAAAGTACTAGTACACATAGTCGACCACGTAGAAGAATATATTTGTGCCTTATTGTTGAGCACCTTTGTGGTCCTATTGTTTGTACAGATTATCTTGAGGCAGTTTTTTGCGTACAGCATCCCCTGGGGGGAAGAGGTCGCAACCTACATGTTTGTGTGGTTTGCCTATTTGGGTGCTGTGGTGGCAGCCAAAATGTCAGCGCATAACCGCGTGACATTCCAGTTTAAGTTTTTTCCTCCCATCGTGAAAAAAGTGACAGAGAGCATCGCCGACTTGCTGTGGGTGGCGTTCAACCTGTATTTCACCTGGTTGAGTTATGACTTCGTGTTCAATCGTATGAATCTGTTCTGGAAGTCACAGACCACAGGCATTCCAATGAAGTATTTCTTTATGGTGTTGCCCGCAGCGTTTTTGCTGATGTCGGTACGTATTTTGTGGAACAACTATTTGATCTGGTTCAAGCATGTGGAATTGGTTGACCCTGAAAGCCAAGAATTAGAAGCGATTAAGCGTCAGGGTGCTGAAGCCCGCGACAGCGTGGTGGAAGGAGCTTAACCATGGAACAGTCAATTGTAGGATTATTGTTTGGCGGTTTTTTTGTGCTGCTGTTACTGGGGGCACCCATTACTGTATCGCTGGCCGGTGCAGCCATGTTTGCCTTTTTGGCGCTAGGCAAGAACCCCATTTCATTTGTACAGATTGCATTTACCTCGGTAGGAAGTTTCCCGTTGATGGCGTTACCCGCGTTTATTTTGGCTGGAGCGTTGATGGAGGCAGGGGGAATATCGCGGCGTTTAGTGGATATTGCTGAAACGCTAGCGGGGCCGGTTACAGGCGGGCTGGGCATGGCAACCGTTCTGGCCTGCCTGTTTTTTGGTGCGATTTCGGGTTCAGGCCCAGCAACAACAGCGGCTGTTGGTATGTTGATGATTCCTGCGATGACGCAGCGTAACTACGACTTGAGTTACGCCTCGGCTCTGACCGCATCGTCAGGTGGTTTGGGGATCATTATTCCACCTTCCATCCCCATGGTGATTTTTGGGATCTCAGCTTTGGGCTTACGCCCCCCTGCAGAAGCCATTGCGTTGCACGGCCAGTTTTCTACTGTTTCAATTTCTAAGTTGTTTATTGCCGGTGTGATACCAGGCTTGGTGATGGCCAGCAGTTTATTGGTGATGAACTACCTCATTTCACGTAAATCTGGCTACAAGGGGATGGGCTCAGGCTGGTGTTTGTCGGATCTGAAACTAGCTTTGCGTCGTGGTGTGTGGTCTATTTTTGCGCCGGTATTTATTTTGGGCGGGATTTACGCAGGTTTCTTTACGCCTACCGAGTCAGCAGTAGTAGCGATTTTCTACACGCTATTTGTGGGTGTGTGTATTCACCGCGAAATGAGCTGGAAAAAACTGTTTAACTCGTTGCGCACTACAACGTGGATTACTGGTCGCGTATTGTTGATTCTGTTTGCAGCAACGGTATTTGGTCGCTTGCTGGTAGAGCAGCGTATTCCAGCTTTGATTGCTGAGTCGCTAATCAGTTGGACAGACAACATGTACTTGATCTGGACCATCTTGATCGCCTTCTTGTTGTTTGTGGGTATGTTCATGGAAACATTGGCGGCCATCATGATCTTGGTCCCTGTGTTGTTACCGGTGACCTATATGTTGGGCGTAGACCCTACACACGTAGGGATAGTGGTGATTTGTACCTTGTCAGTGGGCTTTATTACACCGCCGTTGGGTGAGAACTTATTTGTGGCATCGGGTATAGGTGGGGCCACGGTAGAGCAGGTGGTTGCCAAAGCATTGCCGTTTATTTTGGTGCTTATCGTTGCTATTTTCATCATTGCATTCGTACCGAGCTTATCGTTATGGTTGCCAGGCTTAATGGGGTATTAAGATGACTACACGACGCAATAAATGGCTCTCGGCATTACTTAGTGGCTGTGCGGTGCTAGCAGTAGGAACAGTGCAGGCAAGCTCCATGGTAGTTAGCAGTGAAGGGGCGCAAGCGCAGATTAGTCAGCAGCAGCAACGTGTGCATCAACTGTTAACTAAAGCTGTAGCACACATACGCAAGAATGGCCCATCGGCAGTGAATGATTTCACGCACGATCCTGAATTTATTGACCGAGATTTGTATGTGTACAGCTTGAGCCCTGCAGGACAAATGCTATCCAGCGGTGGTTGGTCTGCCGGGTTGATAGGGCAAAACGTACTAGAAGAAACGGATGATTCTGGTCAGCCCTTTTTCAAGCAAATGTTGAAAAAAGCCAAACAAGATAGCGAAGGCAGTATCGAGTATTACTGGTTCAATCCTAACGATGGCCAAGATGAAATCAAAATCACCTATTTTGAAGTGGTAGACGGCATCGTTGTGGCGGTGGGTTTCTTCCCAGGTTACCCCACCGAAGAACAGGCCAAACAAATGCTAGAACTGGCGGTGAGCGAATACTTCGCTAACCCAACGCTGGCATTACGTAAATTCCGTAATAAGCAGGGTGAGTTCAGACGCCAAGATCAATATGTATTTGTGCTGGATAAAGCACAGCGCAAAGTAGTGTTGAATCCTGCATTTTCAGAAAATAATGATATTTCTGTCGATGATATTACCGATGTGCAAGGTCAGCATTTCTTACGAGACATGCTAGAACAAGCATCTCCCAACAGCATACAAGCTATCGATTACTGGTGGTTAAGCCCCGAAACGCGTCAAGTAGAGCATAGACGGGCGTTTTACCAGCAGGTAGGGGATCAGGTTATAGCGGTGGGGACTAACGTCTTTCCTGGAAGCGAAGAATAAGAGTCATCTGCTCCAAAGTTGCCGGCCCTATGGGCCGGTTTTTTTGTCTATGCCACATTCAACACACGTATGGCCTCATCCAGTTGGGTAGTTTGTTTAGCCAACTCTGCAGCAGTGTGATGGATGTTTTCTATCAAATCGCTGTTTTGTTGAGTGGTGTGGTCAATGTGTTGGATGGCGACGCTGACTTGTTTTAAGCCAGCGGCTTGCTGTTCCGATGCACAAGAGATTTCTGCCACGATGTCGGAGACGCGTTGACTGGATTCCAGCATCTGTTGCAAATGTTGGCCTGAGCTTTCGGCCTGTTTGACCCCTGCATCCACACGCTGTACCGATGCGTCTATCAGTGCTTTGATGTCGCTGGCGGCGCTAGCACTGCGTTGTGCCAAGCTACGTACTTCGGATGCCACGACAGCAAAGCCTCGTCCTGCCTCGCCTGCACGGGCGGATTCCACGGCGGCATTCAAGGCCAAGATATTAGTTTGGAAGGCGATGCTATCTATGAGTGTGACGATGTTGGCGATTTTGGTAGAGCCTTGGTGTATGTCTTGTATGGTTTGTATAAGCTGGCTCACTTCGTGACTACCACGCTCGGCGGTTTTCATGCTGGCTGCGGCCAGTTGATTGGCTTGCTGAGCATTGTCCGCATTTTGTTGCACGGTAGTGGTGAGCTGCTCCATACTGGTGGCAGTTTCTTCAATGGATGCGGCTTGGCTGCTGTTGCGTTCAGTCAGATGCGCATTGGCGTCATACAGTGATTGCACGGCTTGGTTGGCGGCGTGTATGCCATAGCGCGTTTCGCCTGCAATGCCTGTTAAGCTTTTGCGCATCAGCTCTAAGTTATAGAAGAGATTTTTGTGTTCCTCTAACCCATGTAGGGCGAGGTGATCGATATCCAGAATCAAGTTGCCCGTAGAGATCTGTTGCACGATGAGGTTGGCATGTTGCAAGGCGGGGCTAAGGTTGCGTTGTAAGCGCCATGTGTATAGCAGTATGGCCAATCCTAATACAACAGGTAGTGCACAGAAGACCCATGTTGGTGTTTCTGCTGGCAGATAGTAGGGGCTGCCTACGCTGGCCGCAATAGACAACAGCGACAGAGTGGTTAAGCGTGTTAATGCGCCTGAAATGGTATTGCGGAAGGGGCGCTTTAGCGTATGTAGGAGACGACGCCATCCGGTAGGAACTAACTGCCCTTCATGTAAACAGGCGGTAGCGCGTTTTTCTTGTAGTGCTTTATAGAAAGTTTCGGCGGTTTCTATTTGCTTGCGACTGGGCTTAGTGCGTACCGAGGCATAGCCTACAACCTGTCCATTTTCATACAGCGGGGACACCAGCGCTTGTACCCAATAGAAGCCACCGTCTTTGCGGCGGTTTTTGACCAACCCCATCCACGGTTTGCCTTTTTGTAGGGTTTGCCAAAAATCAGCAAACGCTTCGGTGGGCATATCGGGGTGTCTAACAAGATTGTGGGCTTTACCTATAAGCTCGTCACGCTCAAAGCCACTGATGGCGACAAACTCGGGGTTGGCGTAGGTGATACGCCCTTTAAGGTCGGTTTTGGATATCAGATACTGTTCCGGCCCTAGCTCGGTTTCAATCTGGGTAATAGGCATGTTAATGCGCATGGCGGTGCTCCTTAATCATGTCGGAGTAAATACAGCGGCTCAGAGCGTTTGAAGGGCCTGAATCCGCGCGATAAGTGATATCACGACGATTACGGCAAGCGGTGTATGTGCTTTAAGCCTAAATAGAAACATAAGTGCAACAAATGAAACAGAATAGAATAAAAAATGCCTGTTCCAGTGCGGAACAGGCATGGATAGGGGCATAGCGCCCGTTTGTGATTTGGGGTTTTGTTACATTTTTAGTGTAATCGGGAGATTGGCGTCTGTTCTAGCGCCGGTGTTTGGCGGGTAGCCTCAGTATTCAATACACGTATAGACTCATCCAGCTCAGTGGCTTGATGACTAAGCTGCTGCGTAGTGCGGCCTAAGTCATCAACCAAGAAACCGTTCTGACGTGTGACTTCATCCATATGCGCAACCGCTTGGTTGATTTGCTGCAAACCAATGGATTGCTCTTCAGAGGCATACGAAATTTCGTTGATGATATCGCTCACACGTTGCACGGATTCCTCAATGTCGTGCATGGTTTGGGCGGCGTGATCGGCTTTTTGTACGCCTTCGTTCATCAATGTGACGGATTCGTTAATCAGTAGTTTGATTTCACCAGCCGCTTTAGAGCTACGTTGTGCCAGACTGCGTACTTCGCCAGCTACAACAGCAAAGCCTCTACCTGCCTCACCGGCTCGCGCAGATTCCACCGCTGCATTTAGTGCCAAGATATTGGTTTGGAAGGCTATGCCTTCAATCAGGCTCACGATCTCGCTAATTTGGTTAGCACTGCTATGAATACCCTGCATGGTTTGGGTAAGCTCAGCGACAGCGCTACCGCCACGTTTAGCGGTTTGCATGCTGTTGTTTGCCAGTTCACTGGCACGAACAGCATTGTCTGCATTTTGTTTAACAGTGACGGTAAGCTCTTCCATGCTGGCAGCTGTTTTTTGCAGCGAGTCGGCTTGGTGGGCGGTGCGTTCAGACAGCAGTCGGTTATCTTGATCCAGCTCTTTAGCCACTTGAATAGAAGCCAACACACCTCTGTGGGTGTCGGCCGCAATAGCAATCAAGCTTTTACGCATGATTTCCAAGCAGAAGTTCAGCTCGCCAGTTTCATGGTTTTGCTGTTTAGATTGCTCGGCTTCATCAATGTGCAAATCTAAGTTACCCGCAGCAATTTGCTGAGTAATCTGAGCTGCGCTTTTGAGTGCTTTATTGACGCGTTGGCTAATGCGCCAGCCATAGGCCATGAACGCAGAAAAACCTACGCCCAGAAATAAGCCAGCAGGCAGTTGGTAGCCGTCAGGAATCCCCTGGTTAAAAGCTGCCACGCTGATGGTGCCGGTAATGACGGTAGCCAACATGGCCAGCCGGAACATACTGGCACGCAAGGAGCGATTAAATGGCCAGCTTGCCCATTGCAGTAGGCGTCTCCAACCCGTAGGCACAATACGTCCAGCCTTGAGGGTGTAGCCACTGACATTGCCCGAGTTAATCTGCTCGTAAAACTGCTCTGCTTCGGCGACTTGGGCATCAGAAGGGCGTACACGCACGGATGCGTAGCCAGTGACTTGCCCGTTTTCAAAGATAGGTGAGACCAGTGCTTGCACCCAGTAAAACCCACCGTCTGCACGACGGTTTTTGACCAGGCCTAACCAAGGCTTATGTGCCTGCAAGGTGTCCCAAAGATCTTGGAAACCCGCTGGTGGCATGTGTGGGTGACGCACTATGTTATGCGCCTTGCCCAACAGCTCGGCGCGAGTGAAACCGCTAATGTCTACAAAAGCCGAGTTTGCATACGTGATGCGGCCTTTAAGATCCGTTTTAGAAATCAGGTACTGATTGGGATGTACCTTGGTTTCTACCTCGGTAATGGGGTAGTTCTTGCGCACGGCTCAACCTTGTTACAGCAGAATTTACGATAGGGCTCTCTTTAACGGTTGATTGGTAAAAAACTTTAGGTATGGTCATAAAGAGTAATAGTTTCTTCTGCCAGTATAGAAAGAGGCTTACGGCTATAATCCTATGCGTGATCCATCCATCATTGACAGGTTTGTGTGAATTTGAGTCATTCTGATATTTTGGTGCGAACAGAACTGGTAGCGGTATTGGTTGCTGTGAATCAAGGCCAACCGCGTGTATTGACCACAAGTGAGGGACGCTGCTTACCAGCTGGTCCTTTGGAAAATACTCACCATTCACTACAAATGGGCCTGCGGGCCTGGGTAGAAACGCAGACTCATCACCCCATAGGCTATGTAGAGCAGTTGTATACCTTTGCGGATCGCAGCCGGTTCTCGGCAGCGGGTGAGCGCATCATTTCGGTCAGCTATTTAGGGCTGACACGAGAAGGTGATACCCCTAAAGATGCAGGGGTGAGTTGGCAGGATTGGTATCGCTATTTCCCCTGGGAAGACTGGCGCCAAGGTGAGCCTGCACTGATACAAGACTATATTCTTCCGAAGCTGCAAGCTTGGGCGTCTGCTGATGTTGCGGTAAAAGCCGAGCGCTGGCAGCGGGTGTGCTATGCCTTTGGGTTTGATGGCGCGGCATGGAATGAAGACATGGTGCTACAGCGTTACGAGTTGTTGTTTGAGGCCAAGCTCATACCCGAAGCACAACGCGACAGCTCAGATGAACACCCCGGCGACGAAGGTAAATTAGGTTTACCCATGCGCTATGATCACCGCCGTATTCTGGCCACGGGCGCTGCACGGTTACGTGCAAAAATTAAGTACCGTCCTGTAGTGTTTGAGTTAATGCCTCCTGAGTTCTCATTGTTGCAGTTGCAGCAAGCGGTAGAGGCATTGGCAGGGCGTGGTCTGCATAAACAAAACTTCCGACGCTTGATGGAGCAACAAAATCTGGTGGAAGAGGCCGGTGGCATTGTGTCCAGTGGCGCAGGTAGACCTGCAAAGCTCTTCAGATTTAAAGGCGATGTAGTGCTAGAGCGTGCTATTGCAGGCACGAAGTTGCCACTGGCTCGTCAGGCACGTTAATCATAAGGAATAGCCATGCTTGCTGCACACACGCTTTACAGTCCTAGCCAAGTGGCGATGTTAGATGCAGCAGCAGTAGAGGCCGGGGTTTCACTGCAAACCTTAGTGTACGTGGCGGGTACGCGCGCGGCAGAAGCCATTCATGCACGCTGGTCTACGAAAGCGATTGTTGTGTTGTGTGGCCCCGGTAATAACGGGGCAGATGGCTGGATTGCGGCACAGCATTTACGTACCTTGGGGCACAAGGTACGTATACGTATCGTGACACCCATAGAAAACGCAAATGCCCAAGTGCAATGGGCCGCCAGTTTATGGCCAGAGAACGTACAGCCCAACGATGACTGTGATGTGCAGCCAGATGAATTAGTCGTAGATGCTTTGTTTGGTACAGGGCTGAAACATGCCTTAAGCCCTGTGTTGCAGCAATGGGCACTGCACATTCAGGCTTTAGGTGTGCCAGTGTGTGCGTTAGACATTGCCTCAGGGGTGAATGGTGCAACAGGCGCTGTAGAAGGACAGGCGTTTAAAGCCACGTTAACGTTGAGTTTTTTGTGTGCTAAACCAGGACACTACTTATTGCCTGGGCGTGAGTATACGGGTGAACTGCAGGTGCTGACTTTGCCGTTCCCGTTTGCCTTATGGCAGCGAGTAGAAACTGATACCGCATGGCGTCAGCGTTTAGGCTCCGTGACGCAGCTAAATAGCCCAGCCCTGTGGGGCGCACAGTTTCCCGTTGCAGGTATGGCGGGGCATAAATACACCCGAGGACACGCGAGTGTAGTAGGGGGCGAGCAACTGACGGGGGCTGCTAGATTAGCGGCGATGGCCGCTCAACGTAGCGGTGCAGGCTTAATCAGCGTTGTGGCGTCTGCACAGGCGTGGTCGGTATATGCCACGGCTTTGCCCAGTAGCATTATGGTGCAAAGCGTTGAGCCCACTGAGTGGCAGCAGGCGTTACTGGACGAGCGTCAAAACACATGGTTGGTAGGCCCAGGGGCTGGTGTGACTGAACACACCAAACAGTGTGTGCTACAAATTTTGCAGGCAAAGAAATCGGTGGTGTTGGATGCCGATGCCATCACGGTATTCAAAGGGCAGGCGGCTTTATTAGCACAGACCATTGCTTCCCCTTGTGTGATCACACCCCACGAAGGCGAGTTTGCACGGCTTTTTACTCGTAGTGCGGATAAGCTGCAAGACGTAGTCAATGCTGCACAGCAAACAGGGGCTGTAGTGGTGCTTAAAGGTGCTGATACCGTGATCGCAGCACCCGATGGGCGAGTCGCGATTAATGCGAATGCTCCTGCCTATTTGGCTATTGGCGGCAGTGGTGATGTATTAGCGGGGATAGTGTGCGGGTTGTTATCGCAAGGTATGCCGGCTTTTGAGGCAGCGTGTGCGGCAGTATGGATGCATGGTGACGCGGCGCAACAATGTGGGGTTGGGTTAGTGCCAGAGGATCTGATTGCTGCATTACCACTGGTGCAACGCCAGCTGTTGCCGTTATTGCAGGGCTAAAGCATAGCCACTATACTGCGTAGATCGTAGCGCCTTTTGAGGCGCTTTACTTCCATCCAAAAATACTCATTTTGAGCATAATAATCATCAGGAGCAAAGCATGACAACCACTATCCATTCATTACCACGCATCATGTTAGAACCCGTGGTACGAGCCGCATTATTGGAAGATGTAGGCCGCAGTGGCGACATTACTAGCCAAGCTGTAGTGCCCGCGGGTACTCAAGCACACTTGCAATTGGTGGCGCGTGAGAGTGGGGTATTAGCGGGCATAGAGGTCGCAAAGCTTGCTTTCATGTTGATGGATGCAAACTGTAGCTTCGATGTGTTGTGTGAGGATGGTACTGATCTACAAGCAGGTACGGTGATTGCCGATATCCAAGGGGATGCTAGAGCAATGTTGACGGCAGAGCGTACAGCACTGAATTTTCTGGGGCATTTAAGTGGCATAGCGTCGGCCACTAGGCCTATTGCGCGTGCTATTGCACCGTATGGCACCAAAGTGAGCTGCACACGTAAAACCTTGCCTGGTATGCGCATGCTGCAAAAGTATGCTGTACGTGTAGGGGGCGGTAGCAATCACCGCTTTGGCTTAGACGATGCGGTCTTAATCAAAGACAATCACGTTGCCATTGCTGGTGGTGTACGCGCTGCTTTAACTCGTGCCAAAGAAAATGTAGGGCATCTGGTGAAAGTAGAGTTAGAGGTGGATACCTTAGAGCAACTCGATGAAGCACTGCAGTGCGGGGTAGATGTGGTGCTTTTGGATAATATGCCTATACCCATGTTGAAAGAGGCGGTACAGCGCATAGGTGGGCGAGCTATCTGCGAAGCCTCAGGCGGCATTACCCCAGAAAGCGCCATCGCTGTGGCGCAAACTGGAGTAAATCAAATTGCGATGGGTTGGCTAACACACAGTGTGCGTGTGCTAGATATAGGCTTGGACAGCGTGTAAGGCGTGATGGACAAGCCTATGCCCGGTTAGAAGCGGCCAGAGTGTTGGCCACCACCGTGTCTAGGGCCAGCGTGTGAACCACCCATGTCGCCACGATCACCACGATTACCGTGTCGGCTACCGCGATGTTGGTCACGATTAGCCGCTTGAAACTGCTGCATTTGCTGACGTTGCTCAGGGGTGAGTACTGCCATGCGTTGAGCGTGCAGTCTAGCGCGTTGCAGACTTAAGTCGGCTTCGGCCTTGGCCAGTTTTTCGCTGCTGGCTTTAGCTTTGGCTTCGTCAAAGGTTGCCGCGTTAGACACATCACGCAGTTCGATGCGGGCATCGCGTACAGCGTTGTGCAGACGGCGCATTTCCGGTTCTTGCTGGTGACGCAGTTCAAACAGTTGGTCTTGTTGTGCTTGTGTCAGATTCAGAGCACGGAAGTGAGACATACCTTGGTTAGATACCGGGGTACCAGTCACTTGTATAGGGCTGGATGTTGGTGGGGTGCTTTCTACCGCTTGAGACAGTGGGGAAAACACAGCCGCTACGGCAACAGTGGCAGCCAAGAGGGAGGTACGTAGTTTCAGCATGGTGAATCTCCTTTTGCGTTAAGCGTTGAGCTGATGACTACATAGTAGGACCGCACTGTGCAGCAAATTGGCAAAAAATATGGAGAAAATGTGAAGCTTACGCGCCGCCTTCTTCAAATTTGTAGCCCACGCCATAGATGGAGCGTATGACCTCTTGATCGGGGCGAATGGCTTCCAGCTTCTTGCGTAAGTTCTTGATATGACTATCTACAGTACGATCAGTCACGATGCGATGATCGTCATAAATCAACGTTAGTAGTTGATCTCTGCTGAAGACTTGGCCAGGTGAGTTCGCCATCAGGGCAAACAACCGGAACTCTACAGGTGTAAGGTCTAGCGTGACGCCATCCAATTGCGCTAAAAAGCGGGTTTCATCAATATGCACACCACTGGCGGTAGCGTTATCCGTAGCAGCTTGAGGTTGTTGATAGCGTCGCAGCACAGCTTTGGTGCGAGCAACCACTTCACGTGGGCTGTAGGGCTTGCAGATGTAGTCGTCAGCGCCTAGTTCTAAGCCCAAGAGACGGTCTATTTCTTCCAC
>SRSN01000065.1 GCA_004791645.1 Alcaligenaceae bacterium 429 | reverse complement strand
AGCTCTCTGGTGCTGAAATTGACTTGGTTCAGATGCAAGAGCGCGAGCAACAGCTGAAAAAAGCATTGCAAGAGGCTTCGGATGACTATGACATCATTTTGATTGATTGCCCGCCAACGCTTTCGTTGCTGACGTTAAATGGTTTGGTCAGTGCACATGGTGTGATTATTCCCATGCAGTGTGAGTACTTCGCCTTGGAAGGGTTGTCTGACCTGGTGAACACCATTAAGCGTGTGTATCGCAACATTAACCCTGAGCTACAGCTTATTGGATTATTGCGTGTGATGTTTGATGCCCGTGTGACGCTGCAGCAGCAGGTCTCAGCGCAAATTGAAGCACACTTTGGTGACAAGGTATTCAAAACGGTTATTCCGCGCAATGTGCGGCTTGCTGAGGCCCCTAGTCACGGTATGCCGGGTACTGTGTACGACAAAAACTCGCGTGGCGCTAAAGCGTACGTAGAGTTCGGTAAAGAGTTAGTTAAGCAGCTGAAGAAAAGCGCAAAAAGTGCTGCGTAAGATTAGGTTGATAAAGAATAAAAGGATTCATCATGGCAACACGTAAGCCTAAAGGGCTGGGCAGAGGCCTGGATGCATTACTGGGTGAAGATGCAAATGTAATTGGTAGCCTAGGTAAAGAAGTCAGCACCGCACCAGGTTCTGAGCTGTACGTTAAAGAAATGATTGCTGGTAAATACCAGCCACGTACACGTATGGACGAAGGTGCCTTAAATGAGTTGGCTGAATCCATTCGTACTCAAGGCATTATGCAACCCATTTTGGTTCGCCCGTTAAAAGGCAAACAAAAAGGGAAGTATGAAATTATTGCGGGTGAACGCCGTTTTCGAGCTGCTCAATTAGCCGGGTTAGATAAAGTTCCGGTATTAATACGTGAGGTGGCAGATGAGAACGCTGCCATTATGGCGTTAATCGAAAACATCCAGCGTGAAGACCTTAATCCGCTTGAAGAAGCCCACGGTGTGAAACGTTTGCTAGAAGAGTTTGAAATGACTCACGAGCAAGCCGCTCAAGCGATTGGTAGATCCCGCTCTACCACCACCAACCTGCTACGTTTGTTGAACCTCGCAGAGCCAGTGCAAATTATGCTGTTGGCGGGTGATATTGATATGGGGCATGCACGTAGCATTCTAGCCACTGACCCTGCAACCCAGATCATGTTGGCAAATGAAGTCATTGCTAGACGCTTGTCGGTGCGCGAAACAGAAAAACTAGTGGCCAAAACGCTGCGAGAAGCAGAAGAAAATGATAAAGATGGCCGTGAATCGTCTTCTACACAAAAAAATGGTGATATCCAACGTGTAGAGCGAGTGTTGTCTGAGCACCTAGGCACTAAAGTAGTGCTTAAGGTAGGTGCTAAAAATAAAGGTCAATTGCAAATTGCGTTCCACGACTGGGAACATTTGAATAGTTTGTTGGAAAAACAGGGATTACAACAAATTTTAGATCAAGCTTAACAAGGGTCTAAGGGTTATTACTGATAGGCAGAAAAACGGCTAGGGATTGAAATTCGCACAATACTTTTTTGGAGTATCTGAATGTTTAAATCCATTACTCGTTTTTCTGTAAGGCTGGTTGAGCGTTATTTACCAGATCCTTATATTTTCGTTGTAATTCTGACCTTAGTGGCTGGTGTTGCCGCCATGTGGAGTGAAAGTAAAACTCCCATGGAGGTAATCGATATATGGGGTAATGGCTTCTGGGGCTTGCTGTCTTTCACCATGCAAATGTTGTTGGTGTTGATGGCTGGCTACATGTTGGCAAGTACCCCAGCAGTAAAAGCTATTTTGTCTGCGCTTGCTTCGTTGCCACGCAGTCCTGGTGCGGCAATTATTCTGGTCACTTTCGTTGCGTTGATTGCTGACTGGATCAACTGGGGCTTTGGCTTGGTGGTGAGTGCTCTATTCGCTAAAGAAATTGCGAAAAAGGTACGTGTTGATTACCGCTTATTGGTAGCCAGTGCGTACTCAGGCTTTATCGTATGGCATGGTGGTTTGGCGGGTTCGGTCCCTCTTACTATTGCCACAGAAGGCCACTTTCAGGCTGATAAAATTGGCATTATTGGTACAGGGGAGACTATTTTCTCCACCTTTAACCTGTTGATTCTGTTAGCGCTGTTTATTGTAGTGCCGTTAGTAAACCGGTTGATGATGCCATCCGAAGCGGAGAGTGTGTATATTTCGCCGGAACTCTTGGAGGCCGATGCTAAGGCACAGGAAGCGGCAGCGAATGCAGCGGATAACCGTCCTGCGGCCAGACTGGAAAACAGTACAGTACTAGCTATGTTAATTGGCGTGGCAGGCTTGGCTTACTTGTTTAACTACTACGTAATCAAACAAGGTGGCTTGAACCTGAACGTGATTAACTTCACTTTCTTGTTCTTGGCTATTGTGCTGCACGGTAATGCCCGTAATTTGCTGAACTCACTGAATGAGGCAGTAAAGGGTGGGGCAGGGATCATTATTCAATTCCCGTTCTACGCAGGGATTATGGCCATCATGGTGGATTCAGGTTTGGCTAAAACCTTGTCCGATTGGTTTGTATCCTTTGCAACGGTAGATAGCTTGCCGTTTTGGACATTCATGAGCGCTGGCTTGGTGAACATGTTTGTGCCATCTGGTGGTGGTCAGTGGGCTGTACAAGCACCTGTAGTGATTGCCAGCGCACAAGCCTTGGGTGCCGATATGCCTCGCGTAGCGATGGCTGTGGCATGGGGCGATGCATGGACTAACCTGCTGCAACCATTCTGGGCGTTGCCTGTATTGGCGATTGCTGGCCTAAAAGCTAAAGACATTATGGGTTTTTGCTTGATCCAGTTGTTTGTCACCGGTGTAATTATTTCCATCGGTTTGACCTACTTCTAAGCGGTTTCTAGGTTTTTATGCAGATGGCGGACATAAATATACAAAATGTCCGCCATTTTTATTGACTTCGTTTTATAGACCGTGCACAATAGCATGCTTCGTATGTGGTAATAACAAGTCGCTTAGATTCGTCAGGTGCTTGACTTACATTTTAAACATGTCCATAATACGAAGTTCGCTTTAAACGGTGGGATACCCAAGTGGCTAACGGGGGCAGACTGTAAATCTGTTGGCTTACGCCTACGTAGGTTCGAATCCTACTCCCACCACCATATTTATATACAAGAGCAACAGGCTTTTGTATGGGTGTAGACGGATCACCTGCGGGTGTAGCTCAATGGTAGAGCAGAAGCCTTCCAAGCTTAAGACGAGGGTTCGATCCCCTTCACCCGCTCCAAGTTTATCGATACTCGATAAAGAAGTGCCCATGTGGCTCAGGGGTAGAGCACTCCCTTGGTAAGGGAGAGGTCACGCGTTCGATTCGCGTCATGGGCACCACAATCATCTCATTATTCTCTGCACTATTCCCTTCAGGAGTCTGCCATGGCTAAAGGCAAGTTTGAACGGACTAAACCGCACGTCAACGTAGGTACAATTGGTCACGTTGACCACGGTAAAACAACACTGACTGCAGCGATCTGCACGGTTTTGGCAAAAGCATACGGCGGTGAAGCACGTGACTACGCGCAAATCGACGCAGCGCCTGAAGAGAAAGCTCGTGGTATTACCATCAGCACCTCTCACGTAGAATACGAAACACCTGCACGTCACTACGCACACGTAGACTGCCCAGGTCACGCTGACTACGTTAAAAACATGATTACTGGTGCAGCGCAGATGGATGGCGCGATTCTGGTAGTGTCCGCAGCTGACGGCCCAATGCCTCAGACACGTGAACACATCTTGTTGAGCCGTCAGGTTGGTGTTCCTTACATCATCGTGTTCCTGAACAAAGCTGACATGGTTGACGACGAAGAGTTGTTGGAACTGGTAGAAATGGAAGTTCGCGAGCTGTTGTCGAACTACGATTTCCCAGGTGACGATACTCCAATCGTTAAAGGTTCCGCTAAGCTGGCACTGGAAGGCGACGAAGGCCCATTGGGCAGCCAAGCAGTTTTGGCTTTGGCCGAAGCTCTGGACAGCTACATCCCAACGCCAGAACGTGCAGTTGACGGTGCATTCTTGATGCCTGTTGAAGACGTGTTCTCCATCTCCGGTCGCGGTACAGTGGTAACTGGCCGTATCGAGCGTGGTATCGTTAAAGTTGGTGAAGAGATCGAGATCGTTGGTATTCGCGAAACTGTAAAATCCACATGCACGGGCGTAGAGATGTTCCGTAAATTGTTGGATCAAGGTGAAGCGGGCGATAACGTTGGTGTATTGCTGCGTGGTACCAAACGTGAAGACGTTGAGCGTGGTCAAGTATTGGCCAAACCAGGTTCCATCAAGCCACACACAGACTTCACAGCTGAAGTGTACATTCTGTCCAAAGAAGAAGGCGGTCGTCACACACCATTCTTCAAAGGCTACCGTCCACAGTTCTACTTCCGTACAACTGATGTGACAGGTACTATCGAGCTGCCAGAAGACAAAGAAATGGTTCTGCCAGGCGATAACATTTCCATGACAGTGTCGCTGATTGCGCCTATCGCTATGGAAGAAGGTCTGCGTTTCGCGATTCGCGAAGGTGGCCGTACTGTTGGTGCTGGCGTTGTAGCCAAAATCATCAAATAAGCTATTGATATAGCTGGATGCAGGGGCGCGTTGTTGCCCCTGCAACTTTTCGCTCTTTAGGAAATCACATGAAAAACCAGAAAATCCGTATCCGCCTTAAGGCTTTCGACTACAAATTAATCGATCAGTCTGCGGCTGAAATCGTTGATACGGCTAAACGTACCGGTGCTGTTGTGCGTGGTCCTGTACCTCTGCCTACACGTATCCGTCGTTACGACCTGTTGAGCTCACCACACGTGAACAAAACAGCGCGTGACCAGGTCGAAATCCGTACGCACCAGCGTTTGATGGATATTGTTGACCCAACTGATAAAACAGTTGATGCATTGATGCGTCTGGATCTGCCAGCTGGCGTTGATGTGGAAATTGCTCTGCAGTAATTCATTACTGACAGAACACGGAATACGATAACCCCCTGAAGTGATCTTCAGGGGGTTGTTTTTTTGTGGTCTAGGTCGCGCTCACATTGAAACCATGTTTGAATGCGTCGCGTAAGTAATCCACAAACAGTCGCACCGTCTGCGGTACCTGCGCAGAATAGGGGCGCAGTGCATAGACGTATTCACCAAAGGCACCCGATGGCTGCCAATCAGCCAATACTTGTACCAAGCTGCCTGTTTGCAGAGCTTCTTGCACACTAAAGTCAGGGACCAATGCGATGCCTTGATGTTGCAAGGCGATGTCACGTAGAGCTTCACTGTTATTCGCGACAAACGCCCCCGTAATTGGCACAGTTAAACGTTGAGCCGTATTGCTATCAGTATGCTCAAATGTCCACGTGGCCGTGCGTTGTGATCGCGGATAATGCAGACACCGGTGCTGCAACAGATCATCAGGGTGTGAAGGTACGCCATGCTTGTTCAGATAGTCTGGACTCGCTACCAACAACGACCGTGTTTGGCATAGAGGCCAGGCTACATAGGTATCTGGTGGCGTGCTGGTATGGCGTATAGCCAAATCTACGGCTTCTTGTTCCAGAGAAAGCAGATTATCTGACAGATTTAAATCCAGCTGTATGTCTGGGTAACGACTCATAAAGCCTTGCAGCTTGGGAATCAATTGCTGGCGAGAAAATGCTAATGGTGCGGTGATGCGCAACCAGCCTCGAGGGTGCGTAGCTAACTCTTGTACCGTCGCAAATTGATGGGCAATATTTTCAAATTCTTGTCGGGTGTTTTCTGCCAACCTATAGCCGGCCTCTGTTAACTGCACACTGCGGGTGGTACGACGAACTAAAGGCAGTCCACAGGCTTTTTCCAGCTCAGCTATACGTTGGCTCACAGCAGCTTTACTGATGCCTAACCGTTTTGCCGTAGCCGTAAAACTTCCTTGCTGTTGCAGAACACTTAAGCAATGCAGATGAGCCCAAAGAGATTGTATTTTTTCTATGTCCATACGCTGATTGTTCAGAATACTAAACAATTAATCAAGCGTTTTTGGCTAGGCAGAGCAGGGCACACTTTCTACACTGTATGAAAATGATTATCCACAGGAGACCACATCATGACAGTTCAACAGCAGGAAGTGCAGCATTTCATTGGCGGCAAGCTGACCGCAGGAAATGGCACAGAGACTCAAGCCGTCTATAACCCCGCCACGGGTGCTGTTGCACGCCACGTGCGTTTGGGGACGGCATCGGATATCAATGCGGCGGTTGCTGCAGCTACCGCTGCATTCCCAGCATGGGCGGATACGCCCCCTATACGCCGTGCTCGCATCATGCTGAAGTTTCTTGAACTGATGAATGAGCATATTGATACCTTGGCTGAAATCATCACATCCGAGCACGGGAAAGTGTTTAGCGATGCCAAGGGCGAAGTGATGCGTGGTATCGATATTATTGAGTTTGCGTGTGGTGCTCCTCAGTTGTTGAAGGGGGATTACACCGATCAGGTATCCACGAATATGGATAACTGGACAATGCGTCAGCCGTTGGGTGTAGTGGCTGGGGTGACACCATTTAACTTCCCTTGCATGGTGCCGTGTTGGATGTTCCCTATCGCTTTGGTGACGGGTAACTGCTTTGTACTGAAACCTAGCGAGCGCGATCCATCGGCATCCCTGTTTATGGCTGATTTGCTGAAGCAAGCCGGTTTGCCTGATGGGGTATTCAATGTGGTGCAAGGTGGTAAGCCTACGGTAGATGCTTTGTTGGCACACCCCGATGTGTCTGCGATGAGCTTTGTGGGTTCTACACCTATTGCCAAGTACATCTACGAGCAGGGAGCACACTTTGGTAAACGCGTGCAGGCATTGGGTGGTGCGAAGAATCATTTAGTGGTTATGCCTGATGCCGACATAGAGCAAGCTGTAGATGCCTTGATCGGCGCGGCTTACGGTTCTGCTGGTGAGCGTTGTATGGCGATTTCCGTGGCGGTGTTAGTGGGTGATGTGGCAGAGCGCATTATCCCCAAATTGGCAGAACGTGCTCGCGCACTAAAAATTACCAATGGCATGAACCCTGAAGCAGAGATGGGTCCTATCGTGACCCGCGAAGCTTTAGAGCGTATAGAAGGTTATATCGCTACAGGTGTGCAAGAGGGCGCCACGTTGGTGGTAGATGGGCGCGGTTTGAAAGTAGCAGGTCATGAACAAGGCTTCTTTACAGGTGGTACGTTGTTTGACCATGTGACCCCAAATATGCGCATTTACCAAGAAGAGATTTTCGGGCCTGTGTTGTCATGCGTGCGTGTTCCTGATTTTGCTCAGGCGTTAGAGCTGATTAATAACCACGCGTTTGGTAATGGCGTGTCGTGCTACACCAGCGATGGCAACGTGGCCCGTGAGTTTGGTCGTCGTGTACAAGTGGGTATGGTAGGTATTAATGTGCCTATTCCTGTACCAATGGCATGGCAGGGTTTTGGTGGTTGGAAGCAAAGCTTGTTTGGCGATATGCATGTGTATGGCGAGGAAGGTGTACGTTTCTACACCAAACAAAAGTCCATCATGCAACGTTGGCCGCAAAGCATAGAGAAAGGGGCAGAGTTCGCGATGCCCACCGCGAAGTAAACGGTAATAAAAAGGCGCCAAGTTGGCGCCTTTTTTGTATATAAACAGTAGATAGGTACGAGTAACGTATTTACATAGTCTGCGCCTGCAACGCATCCAGAAACTTATCCACAATCAAATTTTGGCGTCTGCCTTTTCGGGTGGCAGCCGCTAAGGTAATAGAGAAGTGCATTAAGTCGGGGCGTAGCGCAGTCATCAACCCTTGGTTGACCCAGTTAGCGGCCAAATGGTCTGGCAGGAAACCTATGTACTCACCTGTCAGAATAAGGAACGCGATGGCCTCGCGATCGGATGCCGTGGCCGTGCGTTGTAAAGGCTGATGCAACTGTATAGCTTCAGGGGGCATGCGGTAGCTAGGTTGTATGGCTCGTGCTGTGTAGAGCGTGGGCAGCTCTACGGTAGTGGCCTGTGTGAATAATGGATGCTTATTGCTGCAGTAGAGATACGATTGTTCTTCGTATAGCGGTAGGTAGCCCAAACTGGGTAGCGTGGTGATCAAGGGTAGCGCCCCTACATGTAAGCGCCCATCCAATAGCCCGCGTTCAATTTCCCCTGGTGTACTCATGCTGATATTGACGCGTATACCGCTATTAGCACTGCACAAGTTCTGTAATGCCGTCGTGATGCGCATTTTGGGTTGAGTCACTAAGCTGTTCATCAAGCCAATATTGAAGTCACCTCGTAGGCTATGGTGCAACTGGTTTACTTCACTACGAAAACCTTCAATCGCGGCCAGTACCGTTTCACTGGCACGCAGTACCTCGCGCCCTTGATCGGTTAGGCTGAACCCTGCGCGACCTCGTTGGCATAAACGCATCCCTAGGCGTTTTTCTAGGTCGCTCATGTGCATGCTAATAGCAGACCGACTAATACCTAGAATACTTTCGGCGGCGGCGAACCCGCCCGCTTTAGCGACGGTTCTGAATACACGTAATAAGCGCAGGTCGAAGTCGCTGACTTGATTAAGAGTAGCTCTATCCATAGTTCAGTAAACACTTAAGTTTCTATCAATAGATTCATATCGTACTGATCAAACAAGCTCCCTACAATCCCTGTATACACCTCTAATAATGGATGGAGACAAGTCATGGAAGCATTGAATCTACAAGCGCATTGGATGCCGTTTAGTGCGAACCGCAATTTTCATCGTGATCCGAGGATGATTGTGGGCGCTGAGAACAACTGGCTGATTGATGCCGATGGCCGTAAGGTATTTGATAGTTTGTCAGGCTTGTGGTGTTGTGGTGCAGGGCATAATCGTAGCGAGATACGTGATGCCGTGAGCCAGCAATTGGGTACGTTGGATTATTCCCCTGCATTCCAGTTTGGCCACCCACTATCGTTTAAGTTGGCAGAGCGTATTACCTCGCTGCTGCCGGATCCACTTAACCATGTGTTCTTCACAGATTCGGGTTCAGAGTGTACGGATACCTCTATTAAGATGGCGCGTGCCTACTGGCGTTTAAAAGGTCAGCCATCTAAAACCAAAATGATAGGGCGTGCCCGTGGTTATCACGGTGTGAACGTGGCCGGTACTAGCTTGGGGGGTATAGGTGGCAATCGCAAGATGTTCGGCCAAATGATGGATGCCGATCATCTGCCTCACACCTTGCAGCCAGGCATGGCTTTTACTAAGGGCCAAGCTGAAACAGGCGGTGTAGAGCTGGCGAATGAGCTGCTGAAACTCATCGAGTTGCACGATGCGTCTAACATTGCTGCGGTGATTGTGGAGCCTGTGTCTGGGTCAGCGGGAGCATTGGTACCACCACAGGGTTATTTGCGTCGTTTACGCGAGATTTGTGATCAGCACCAAATTCTGTTGATTTTTGATGAAGTGATTACAGGCTTTGGTAGGTTGGGTACGTTAAGTGGGGCGGAGTACTTTGGTGTTACGCCTGACATCATGAACGTTGCGAAGCAGTTGACTAACGGTGCGGTCCCTATGGGTGCTGTTATTGCTTCTACTGAGATCTACCAAACCTTTATGCAGCAAAACACACCCGATTACATGGTGGAGTTTGGGCATGGGTATACCTACTCGGCTCACCCCGTAGCATGTGCAGCTGGTTTAGCAGCCTTGGACATTCTAGAGCGTGAAAACCTACCTCAAAAAGCGGCAGAGCTAGCCCCGCACTTTGAACGCAGTTTGCACGGTTTACGGTATGCAAACCATGTGGTCGATATACGTAATTGCGGTCTAGTTGGCGCAATCCAGTTAGCGCCTCGTGATGGCGACGCTGTGATAAGGCCTTTTGAGGCAGGTATGGCGTTGTGGAAGAAAGGCTTTTACGTACGTTTTGGGGGCGATACGTTGCAGTTCGGCCCTACCTTTACCACAACGGCAGCTGAGCTAGACACACTGTTTGATGCCGTGGGCGATGTGTTGAATGCTTTAGACAGAACACCTAGCCAGCTGGTGCGGGTGGCGTGATGTAGATAAAGGTCTGCTACGGCCTGATTGCTAGCGGCTTTTTTACCTATCCAAGAGTACGGTGTACGAGATGTGCAGCGTGCAAGGGATAGACGTAAAAAAGCCGCTTTTTTGTGCGTAGTGTCGCGCTTCTGCGCACATCATCCCTTTTCTATAAATGTGATTTGCTGATTCAATTCCTACTATCGTAATATACCTCTGCTTATAACGAATAGAAACATATGGGGAGAGGCAGATGAACAGCTTTATGACGCATAGCTCAGCGATCACCAAGACGTGGTTAGGCTGTGCGAAAAATCGTGGAGTGTGGCGTTTGACGGCACTGTGTGCTGCATTGTCATGCAGTGGCATGGTGTATGCCGAAGACACTGATAACAGCGCCGTCTTTAAGTTGGGTGAAGTGGTAGTACGTGGGGACATTGGTGGTTCATTATTGTTGGGCGAAACCACTTTGAACGAAACTACGATGGAACGCTTTAATCGCAACAATATTGGTAGCGCGGCCACCATGATACCGGGTGTGACCCTTGCCTCTAGCGGGCAACGTAACGAGCAAACCGTTTCCATCCGAGGCTTTGATTCGCGTCGCATCGCTATTTTCATGGATGGTATTCCACAGTATGTGCCGTATGACGGTAACGTGGATTTAAATCGATTCACTACCTTCGACTTATCTACATTGACGGTAGCTAAAGGTAATGCGTCGCTGTTGTACGGGCCTAACGTGATGGGTGGCGCGATCAACTTAGTGTCTCGCAAACCTGAGCGTGAGTTTGAAGGCGATGTGCGCATGGGCTACGCCTCGGGACAGGAGCGTTTGTTCTCGGTGAACGTTGGCTCTAGACAAGAGCAATGGTATTTCCAGTTCGGTGCGTCGTATCTGGATGCGAATGGTTTTCCTCTGCCCAAGGGGTTCCATGATCAGAAAAAATCGCCTACGGATTTAGGTAGCTACCGTGAGAATGGTCACTACACTGATAAGAAGCTCTCTTTTAAATTGGGCCTGACACCTAACGCAACAGATGAGTACGTATTTGGCTACGTACGCCAAGAAGGTAAAAAGGGTCAGCCTGTGTACACCGGCGAGCGTAAAGGAAATCGTTTTACCGGGCGTTTCTGGCAGTGGCCGTATTGGGACAAAGACAGCTTGTACTTCATGAGCAGTACTGATCTGGGTTCAGACTACACCTTGCGCCTACGTGCTTATGCCGATAGCTATAAGAACGGTATGGACAACTTTAGCGATGCATCCTACACAACGCTGCAAGACACCCGTAGTAAGTACGATGACAAAACCTATGGTGCCGCTGCCGAACTGGTCATAGATCGTTGGGCTAACCACGAGGTGCATGTAGCCTTCAACTACAAAGACGATAGGCACAAAGACATACAAGCGGGTTATGCCACAAAGAACTACCGTGATATCACCTACTCATTAGCCATCGAGGATTACATACGTCTATCCGATACGTGGAGAATGCGTGCTGGCTTGAGCCATGATAGGCGCAAAACCAAAGATGCCAATATTTGGGATTCAGGTGCGGTAGATAAAGCTACTAATGGCGTATTAGAGTTAGTGCATAACGTGACACCTACTACCGAGCTATTTGGTAGCGTGGCACACAAAACGCACTTTGCGACCATTAAAGACCGTTATTCCGCAAGCTTTGGCGAGGCCCTACCTAACCCTGATTTACGGCCCGAAAAAGCGTGGCATTACGAGTTGGGTTTACGTACAGAGGCATGGGAAGGCGGGGAGCTAGAGTTCACGCTGTTCCGCAGTAACTTGCGTGATGCGCATAACCGTGTGGATGTACCGGGCACAACATGTGGCAAATACGAGTGTAGGCAATATCAGAACATTGATAGAGCACGTCACCAAGGTATAGAGCTGTCTGTAGAGCAGCAGTTCAGCCCTGAGTGGCGAGCTGGTTTGGCCTACACCTATTTGAATAGCAAAAACCGCAGCGAGCCAGATGTGAAATTGACGGGTTTGCCACGCAACCGTCTGTTTGCACACGTAGGGTGGAAACCCCATGCTCAGTGGGAGTTCTTAGCGACATTGGAAGCAGAGAACGGTCGCTACGACGAAGGGGTAGTGGATAAATACGAGCAATTGTCTGGTTACGGAATCTGGGGCCTGAAAACTATTTGGTCACCACGTAGCGACCTGTCTATTGAAGCAGGTGTACGTAACCTAGGTGATAAATACTACGAGCTGTCAGAAGGTTATCCAATGCCAGGTCGTGTGTGGTTCGCTAATGCTATTTATCGCTTCTAATGGATCACGCTAAACGACGCCTCTTACACGCTTTTGGTGCCAGCCTGCTGACGGCAGGTTGGGTGCCAAAGGTGTTGGCATCCTCACCACAGTTGCTGTATCGCTATGGGCAGTTACCTGCACCGGATGCGGTACAGCGGGTGTTTGCCGCAGGGCCACCAGCTGCTGTGCTGTTGTACTGTTTAGCGCCCGAGAAAATGTTGGGCTGGCCGTATAACCTGAGTGACCAGTCTCGTTTCTATTTGTCGCCAGACTACCAGCAGATTCCTTTTGTAGGACGCCTAGCTGGTAGGGGAAGCACTATACCGCTGGAAAGTTTGTTGGCCTTGTCTCCTGACGTGATTCTGGATGCTGGGGTAGTGAACCAAACACATCAGTCAGCAGCAGAAAACGTAGCACGGCAAACTGGTATTCCCTATGTATTAGTAGACGGTACCTTGGCTGACTCCCCCAGGCAGTTGCTGTATGCAGGAGATCTGCTGCAAGTATCTGAACGAGCGGCAATGTTGGCTGCACATGCTACCGAGATTCTGGATAAAACCGCGAATGCCGTGGCTAAGCAAGCACCTAGTGTGTATTTGGCACGAGGTATAGATGGGCTGGAAACAGGTCTAGCTGGTTCTATACATGCTGAAGTGATCAGCCATGTAGGTGCGCGTAATGTGGCGGCTGCTGCCGGTACGGGTGGGCTAGCACAGGTCTCTATGGAGCAACTGCTGGCATGGGATCCGGATTTCATCTTTGCCCAAGACGCGGCATTTTTTGAGACGGCCAAGCGTTCCCCTTTGTGGAACAGCTTACGTGCCGTGCGAGAAGGTCGCTTGTTATTAGTGCCGTCATTGCCTTTTGGGTGGGTAGATGTGCCACCAGGCATTAATAGGTTGTTGGGACTGCTCTGGGTAAAGGCCACGTTGGAGCAAGATCAACTGTGGCTACCTGATCGAGTACGCGAGTTTTTCTTGCGCTTTTATCAGCGCTTATTAACGCTCGAAGAGCTACAAGGCTTATTGGCTCAACCCGTCTACAAGGCACACTAAATGACACGGCACAACATCAGCAATCGCACGGGATATTGGCATTGGTTCTGGCTACTGTGTGTATTAGCGATTGCCGTTGTCATCGCCTTATTCGCTGGTAAGTATCCGCTGACATGGGCCGAGTTAGCAGCCGCTATCTCGGCTCCTTTCAGTGCAGATGGTGCAGAGTCCACCGCGTACACCGTGGTTTGGCAACTGCGCTTCCCACGCATTGTTGCCGCCATATTGGTGGGGGCGGGGCTTGCTGCGGCCGGTGCAGCATACCAAGGCATGTTCAGAAACCCCTTAGTGTCACCCGATATCCTAGGCGTGTCCGCTGGTGCTGGCTTGGGGGCGGTAGTTGCCATTTATTTAGGGTTGTCACTGTTGTGGGTACAAATGCTGGCCTTTGTGGGCGGCTTGTTGGCAGTGCTGTTTGTCTATGTGATTGCGCGGATGGTACGGCGACACGATCCTGTCTTAGTGCTGGTATTGGCGGGCGTAGCCGTAGGCTCTTTATTGGGTGCGGGTATCTCGTTAGTGAAAGTGTTGGCTGACCCCTATTCACAGTTGTCTGTGATTACCTTCTGGTTACTGGGCGGGCTAAATAGCATCAATCAAACCGAAATGTTGTGGGCGTTGCCCTGGATGTTGGCGGGTTTAGTGCCATTGCTATTACTACGTTGGCGCATCAACTTGTTGAGCCTGCCAGATGAAGAGGCGCAGATGTTGGGTGTACCTGTGCAACGCTTACGTGTGGTGCTGATTGTGGCGGCCACGTTGCTGACGGCCAGTGCTATTTCGTTTACCGGCATCATAGGGTGGGTGGGGTTAGTGATTCCGCATGTGGCGCGCCTGTTGGTGGGGCCAAACTTCAGTCGCTTGTTACCCACCTCGTTATTGTTGGGCGGTATCTTTTTACTGCTAACCGATACTTTGGCACGCACGGCGGCTCCCATCGAGTTGCCACTAGGGGTGCTGACCTCGTTAGTGGGGGCGCCTTTCTTTCTGTTTCTCTTAGCGCGTACTAGCAGGGCAGAAAAATGACCACACCCATTGTTGAGTTGCTTCAGGTCAGCATCGGCTACGGCAAACACCAAAAGGTGGGGGGCGGCATCAGCCTGCAAGTCTGGCCGCAAGAAGTGCTGTGTTTACTCGGGCCAAATGGTAGTGGTAAATCTACGCTGTTCAAAACACTGCTAGGGTTGTTGCCGCCGTTAGCTGGGCAGGTAAGCGTAATGGGGAAGCCTCTATGTACCTGGACACGTCAGGCGTTAGCGAAACACATCGCCTATGTACCGCAAGCGCATGCTGCCGTGTTTGCGTTCAGTGTTTTAGAGGTAGTGTTAATGGGGCGCACAGCCAGCTTAGGACTGTTCGCTAGTCCGTCTGTGCAGGATAAACAGCTCGCTTGTCAGTGTTTAGAGCAAGTAGGCATGCTGCACTTGCTAGATAGGCCCTATACGCAAATTAGTGGGGGCGAACGCCAACTGGTGCTGATTGCACGCGCATTGGCACAGCAGCCTGCCTTATTGGTCATGGATGAGCCCACCGCCAGTTTGGACTTCGGCAATCAGCTACGGGTGTTGTCGCACATACAGGCCCTACAGCAGCAGGGTATGGGGGTTTTACTGTGTACCCATCAACCCGAGCACGCATTGCAAATTGCAGACCGAATAGCGTTGTTCAAGCATGGTCGTTTGCTAGCTGTGGGAGCGCCTGAGCAGACAATGACGGCTGCCCATTTAGCGACGTTGTATGATTTGGATGAGTCTACGGTTAGGCAGCATTTGCCTACTGTGTTTTAACTAAAGGGATACCACATGCTGATTCATGACGTGGATTTTGCGCAGATGTACCGCGAGCATATGCTTCAAAGCGATAGATCAGCCAAGTCGGCCAGTGCCTGGGATGCACGCGCTAAAGAATTAAAGGGCAAGCCATTACAAAGTGAGTATGCGCAGCAATTTGTGGCGCACATGAATCTTGAGGGGGCGAAGACACTGCTAGATGTAGGCTGTGGCACCGGTACTATCGGTATCACCGTAGCCCCTCATTTGCAGCACGTGATAGGTCTAGATTACAGCGCGGAAATGCTAGAGCGCATGCAAGAGCATGCCAAAGCCGCTGGTCTAACGAATGTGCAAACCTTGTGTAAGTCGTGGTACGACGATTGGGCCGATGTGCCTAAGTGCGACATTGTGGTGGCCTCACGCTCTAGCTTGGTAGCGGATATGCAGGAAGCCCTGCAGAAGATGACTAGCAAAGCGAGCAAACGCTGCTATATGACTCACTTGGTAGATGGCCACTTTGGCGACGCTGCGATTGCTGATGTATTAGGCAAAAACAAACGTGCTTTGCCTGATTACATTTACATCGTAAACATCCTGTTTTCTATGGGTTTTCACCCTAGAGTGGATTACCTGTGTTTTCCCGGAAGATTGGCGGGTACTAAAAACGTAGAAGAGTTCATCGAGAAAGTGCGTTGGACATTTGGTGAGCTCAGCGACCAGCAACTTTCTGATCTGCGTCAGTGGTATGTCGAAGACGATGAGCGCGCTCAACAGGGAGGGGGAGACACGCGTTGGGCGATGATCTCGTGGGATGTGGACAAAGTTGGTAGATGATTGATTGCAATACGCTAAATAGTCTCGCTGAATACCACACTTGACAAAATCCTGCTTGTTTGAGTATTGCTTTGGTGATAATATTTAGGGCTTGGCTATAAAAGCCAAGTTTTTTGGTACATTCATAAAGTACATTAGCCCCGACCAATCGCAGTCGGGAATGGAGAAAAAGATGTCGAACTCGACACCTGTGCCTGCCGCTTGGCGGTTGGGACTTGTTGGGCGTAAAGTCGGCATGACTCGCATTTTTACTGAAGACGGTGAATCCGTGCCAGTAACTGTGCTAGACGTGTCCAACAATCGCATCGCACAAGTCAAAACCCCTGAAGTGGATGGCTACGCTGCTGTTCAAGTGGCATACGGCACTCGCCGCGCAACGCGCGTCACTAAAGCTGCCGCTGGTCACTATGCTAAAGCTGGTATTGAAGCTGGTAGCATCCTTAAAGAATTCCGTCTTGACCCTGCAAAAGCAGCTGAGCACACCGCTGGTGCTGTTCTGGCTGTGGACAGCATCTTTGAAGCTGGCCAAAAGGTTGACGTAACTGGTACCACAATCGGTAAAGGTTTTGCCGGTGTTATCAAGCGTCACAACTTTTCTAGTCAGCGCGCTTCCCATGGTAACTCTCTGTCTCACCGTGCCCCCGGTTCTACCGGTATGGCTCAGGATCCAGGCCGTGTGTTCCCAGGTAAGAAAATGGCTGGTCACATGGGTAGCGTTACCCGTACAGTACAGAACCTCGATATCGTGCGTGTAGACGCCGAGCGCGGTTTGTTGTTGGTACGTGGCGCTGTTCCAGGTCACAAAAATGGTGACGTAGTTGTACGTCCCGCCATTAAAGGAGCCTAATCATGGATCTCAAGCTCCTGAATGATCAGGGTCAAGCTGCTTCCACCGTTGCTGCATCGGATGTAGTATTTGGTCGCGAATTCAACGAATCTCTGGTTCACCAGATCGTTGTTGCATTCCAAGCTAATGCTCGTAGCGCCAACAGCCAGCAGAAAACACGTGGTACTGTTTCTC
>SRSN01000064.1 GCA_004791645.1 Alcaligenaceae bacterium 429 | reverse complement strand
AAGTAGTGGCAGACCGGAAGAACCCCTTCCGGTCTGATCTGGCCACCGAATGTAGCTACTGCTTAACGAATTGGCCAGCCATACATTAAACCACCATTTTTCCATGTCGCGTTCAAACCGCGTTCCAATTTCAAGGGTGTTGGTTCCCCTAGGTTACGATCAAATACCTCTCCGTAATTACCAACTTGCTTGATGATGTTGTAGGCCCATTTGTCATCCAGCTTCAGGCCTTTGCCCATTTCCCCTGATACACCCAAGATACGCTGCACGTTTGGATTATCGCTTTTCAGTTGATCATCGACGTTTTTGGACGTGACGCCGTACTCTTCCGCCTCGTTCATCGCGTTGAGTACCCAGCGTACCAGCAAGAACCATTCTTCATCGCCTTGGCGCACCATTGGCCCCAGCGGCTCTTTAGAGAAGTCTTCCGGCAAGATCATGAAGTCATCGGGATTAGCTTGTGCGGCTCGCATCGCAGCCAAACCTGATTTGTCGGTGGTAAAGCCATCGCAACGATCTGCCAAGAAAGAACGCATGGCTTCATCAGGGTTGTTAATAACGACCGGATTGAAGTTCAGATTATTAGAGCGGAACCAGTCAGCCAAGTTAAGCTCAGTGGTGGTGCCTGGCTGCACACAAATTGCTGCCCCATCTAGCTCGGTAGCACTGTCAATGCCCAAGCTTTTTTTCACCATGACGCCCTGACTGTCATAGTAGTTCACACCAGCGCTGATCAGCCCAAGCGTGGTGTCACGCGCCATGGTGGCTGTACTGTTTCGTGTGAGTACGTCGATTTCCCCTGACTGCAATGCAGTAAAGCGCTGCTGTGTAGTCAACGGAGTTACTTTGAATTTAGTGGCATCGCCAAAAATAGCCGCAGCAATCCCCTTACATAAGTCCACATCTATACCGCCCCACTGCCCTTTACTATCGGCAATGGAAAAGCCTGGCAAACCTACGTGCACCCCACATTGCACAAAGCCTTTTTGCTTCACCTTATCTAAGGTTTCTGCCGCATACGTCACACCAGAACTCATCAATACTGCCACAGAGCCCAGCAGAATCGTTTTAACGATTTTCATGAACGTCTCCTCTAGAGATTTACTTGTGGTAAATACAGCTGATCCTACTGCTAACTTTGGTCAAGTTTTATCCATCCTACTCATTGCACACAGATTAAAACATCCGCACTTTCCCTTTAGCGATAAAATAGGTGTGCGCTCGGAGTTAACTCCGATTCCCTTCATCGTTTCCTGCCAGTCTCATGCCATGATCCGGTTTCAACACGTTTTCAAATCTTACGGCCGCGGAAAAAACATTCTTGCGGACATCAACTTTGAAATTGCAGGTGGTGACTTTATTTTTGTTTCAGGCCCGTCTGGTGCGGGTAAATCCACATTACTGAAACTGATTGGTGGCTTGGAAGCTCCTAGCCGCGGCAGTATTTATCTGAAGGAACAACGCGTAGACCAGCTTGCTGCTCGTGCACGCCCTTATTTGCGCCGCGCGGTGGGCGTGATCCTGCAAGACACCCATTTGCTGTATGACCGCAGCGCCATCAATAACGTGCTGCTGCCCTTGGAGGTACAAGGTGTAGAGCGCTCGGTAGCACTAAAACGCGCCCGTGCTGCGATGGAAAAAGTGGGGTTAGCAGGTAAAGAAGGTTTTACGCCTATAGAAATGTCTGGTGGTGAACAACAGCGCTTGGCTATTGCCAGAGCCATTGTGAATCGCCCTGCCATCGTGATTGCCGACGAGCCTACCGCCAACTTGGATGCCGCCAGCGCTAAACGCATCATGGATGTGTTTCTGGATTTCAACCGTGTAGGCGTCACCACCTTGATTGCCTCGCACGACCGCGCACTGATGGCTCAATACGCCCGCCGTACCCTGCTTATTGAAGAGGGACGTTTTTCTGATTTCGCAGGTGTACCACTATGAACCGCTGGTTACGTCAACACCGCTATGCCGCAAGCACAGCCTTTAGCCGACTGATTCATCAACCGTTTTCATCGCTAGCCAACATTCTGGTCATTGCCCTCACTTTGGCAGCGCCGTTGATTGGCTGGGCCTTGCTGGTATCCGCTCAACCGCTAGTCAAAGACCTGCCGGTTAACCCCGAAATCACGCTGTACCTGAAGCTAGACACATCGCTAGAACAAGCACAGAAACTCACTGGCGACTTACGTCAGAAATATGCCGAGGACGTGCTTTCCAGCACCTTAATCAGCCGTGATCAAGCGTATAACGAACTGAAGAAGAACCCTCTGTGGGCCGATGCATTAAGCACATTGGGTGAGAACCCACTGCCGCATAGCGTAGTACTCAGCCTTAAAGATGCTCCAGATCAAACCGGTGTGGCAGAACGTTTGGCATCTGAACTCGCCGCCACAGAACGCATTGAACGCGTACAGTTGGACAGCGACTGGTTAAAACGTTTGGATTCATTACTGCAATTTGTACGTGTAGCGCTTAGTTTGCTCAGCCTCTGTGTAGCAGTGATTATGATTGCTACCGTATTCAATACCGTGCGTTTACAAGCGCTGAACCAGCGCGAAGAAATTGCCGTAGCCCGCTTGGTGGGCGCTACTGAAAGTTTCGTACGCAGACCATTTTTATACCAAGGGGCTATCACTGGTATAGCATCTAGCTTGGTAGCCGTACTATTGGCATGGCTTGCCTTACCATTACTGAGTGAAGCCTTGAATCGTCTGGCCGCCAGTTACCAACAACATGTGCAACTACATCTGCCTGATGGCTTGAACCTGTTGGCAGCAACCGTGCTCATCGCCCTGATTGCCGCTTTGGCAGCCAGATGGTCCGTTACCCGCAGTACGCAGTTTTAAGTTATGAGCAGTACAGAAAATCTAGCCGCGCGAGTTGTCGCGTGGCAAAAGCAGCATGGCCGTCACCACTTACCTTGGCAGCAGCAACGTACACCTTATAGGGTGTGGCTGTCAGAAATCATGCTGCAGCAAACCCAAGTCACTACGGTGATTGATTATTACCAGCGTTTCTTGGAACGCTTCCCTACCGTAGCTGACCTCGCTAGTGCCACCCAAGATGACGTGATGCCTTACTGGGCAGGCTTAGGCTATTACGCCCGCGCACGCAATTTACACCGCTGTGCGCAGCAAGTCATGTGCGATCACGGTGGCGAATTCCCCCCCTGTAGCGAGCAACTCGCCACCTTACCAGGTATAGGGCGCTCTACGGCTGCAGCCATTGCATCCTTCTGTTTTGGCGAGCGCAGCCCCATCATGGATGGCAACGTTAAACGCGTCTTTACGCGCTACTTTGGTATTCATGGCCATCCACAACAACGTCAAATAGAGTTGAAACTGTGGGCCTTGGCCGAAGAAACCGTAGAACGTAGCCCTGCAGATTTGGACATGGCGGCCTACACCCAGGGTCTGATGGATTTAGGCTCTATGCTCTGTACCCGCAGCAAACCGAACTGCCAGCAATGCCCGCTGGTGTCGGACTGTTATGCGCATGCTAACCAGCAAACAGCAGAATTGCCCACACGTAAGCCACGTGCTGTGCAACCTGAACGCGAATGCCATGTAGTAATTGTGGAGTCTGATGGGCATGTGCTGCTAGAGCAGCGGCCAGATCATGGTATTTGGGGTGGTTTGTGGACGCTTCCACAGTTTGAAACGGTAGGCGATCTAAAAGATTTCAGCCAATCTTTGGGTATCACGTTACCTAAGGACTCTAGAATGGCTGCAATGCTGCATGTATTTAGCCACTTCAAGCTGCATATCAACCCATGGTTTGTGCAAAGCACAGACACTATTGAGCGCAGTGCCAACCACCACTGGGTGCCGCTAGAGGCCCTGCCCAACGCGGCGCTTCCAGCGCCCATCCGAAAACTGATGGATGGGCTGTATCCTAACCCTGAAACCGAAGCAGCGACGCTGTTCTAAGTCTGGGGTTAGGGGTTCAAGCTAGGTGGCTTATATCTGTAAATATTCATCAATAAGCCACATGCCACACCCAAGGTAAGCAAAGCGGTGCCGCCATAGCTCATGAAGGGCAATGGCACACCCACGACAGGCAAAATGCCTGTAACCATCCCGATGTTCACAAACACATAAACGAACATCATCATCGCAAGTGAACCTGCGACCAAACGCCCAAAGGTATTATTGGCATGCGCGGCAATGCTTAGCCCACGAATAATCACCAAGGCATACAGCACCAGCAGCATAATGCCGCCGTATAAGCCAAACTCTTCCGCAAACACTGCAAACACAAAGTCGGTAGTACGCTCAGGAATAAAGTCTAAGTGGGTCTGCGTGCCCATCATGTAGCCCTTACCATAGACACCACCCGAACCCACTGCGATCATGGACTGTATAGTGTGAAAGCCCTTTCCTAGAGGATCCATCCCCGGATTCAGTAACGTACACACCCGCCCTTTCTGGTATTCATGCAGCACCACCCAGTCAAAACCAGGTGCACATAAGGTGTCTTCGTAATACAAAATCAAGCCTAGACCCACAGTGATCACAACAGCCACGGGTATTAGCAACCAGAAAGACAAGCCAGCGAAATACATCACGCTGAAGCCTACCGCAAACACCAGCAACGCAGTACCCAAGTCAGGCTGACGCACAATCAGCAAGAATGGAATGGCCAATAGAACACCTGCAATTAGCAGATCCATCAGCTTCATCTTGGCCCCTTGGTAATGATGGAAATACCATGCCAACATCAGTGGCACAGTGATTTTCAACATTTCAGAGGGCTGAATACGCGCCACACCTAAATCTAACCAACGTTTAGCACCTTTACTGGCTTCGCCATGAAACTCCACGCCTAGTAATAGCACAATAGAAAACGCATACACATACGGCGTAACACGCATAATCCATGGCAATGGCACCAACGCCACTATCCACATCACAAAGAACGCCACCACAAAATGCCTGGACTGGTCAGCAAAACGCCAATCAGTACTGCCTACGGCTGAATGCATCACCACTAAACCCAGTGTTCCCAACAGCAACAGCAGACACAGCAGTGGCCAATCGAAGATAGTGATTGCTCTTAATCCCCATTGCATCAAACGCTTCATGACTTCTTCCGCTCCTCTAACCAGTAGTCGTACAGACGTCTGGCAATAGGAGCTGCTTGGGTAGCCCCCCAGCCTGCGTTTTCTACAATCAAAGCAATAGCGATTTCAGGATCATTAGCCGGCGCATAGGTCATGAACAAGGCATGATCTCGTAAACGTTCATCAATGGCCGAGGCTCTATATTTAGTACCACGCAAACTAAATACCTGCGCGGTACCTGTTTTACCCGCTGCCTGATACTTAGCACCTGCAAAAGCGCGTCTAGCCGTACCCGACTTAATCACATCTGCCAATGCATCTTTCACTACTTTGATGTGAGCAGGGTCTATAGGAATTTGATACGACGGCTCGCTAACCGCTAAGGTGCTTTCACCAGTTTCGGTATCTATCGTTTGACGTACCAAGTGTGGTTTGATGTACAGCCCGTCATTCGCCAAGGTAGACGTAGCCTGTGCCAACTGTAATAAGGTAAACGAGTTATAGCCTTGACCCACTGCGACAGAAATGGTTTCGCCCGCATACCAGCGCTGATCGGCAGGTTTCTTGTAGGCTTGGCGCTTCCATTCGCGTGACGGCAAAATGCCGCGACGCTCACCATCCAAGTCAATGCCCGTAATTTGTCCAAACCCAAACTGTTTACTGAAATCGTGCAGCGCATCGACGCCAATTTCTGGGCCTAGCGAGTAAAAATAGGTATCCGATGACACCACCAGTGCTCGGTGCATATTGGTGGGACCATAAGCCGCATTACCAGCGTTACGGAAACGCTGACCGCCAAATTCGTAATAACCTGGATCAGAGATACGGTCGTTAGCCCCTCGCTTATTCAATGCTAACGCCGCCAACGCCACAAATGGTTTATAGGTAGAACCGATGGGGTACGTACCAAACAACGGGCGGTTAATTAATGGATGATCAGGCGACTCATTCAGTTTGCGCCAGCTTTCAACATCAATACCGTCTACAAACAAGTTCGGGTCAAACGACGGTGCCGATACAAAAGCCAACACCTCGCCTGTTTTGGGTTCTATGGCCACCAACGCGCCACGCCGTCCTTCAAAGAGTTTCTCAGCCTCACGCTGCAAACCAATGTCTATAGAAAGCTGTAAGTTTTGACCGGGTACAGGGTCTACGCGATTCAACACGCGCACAGGTCTACCTGACGCGGTAACCTCAACTTCTTCCAAGCCGGTTCTACCGTGCAGCTCTCTTTCCCACGACTTTTCAATGCCTTTCTTGCCTATGTTCAGCGTGCCACGGTAATTACCCAACTCGCCTGACTCATCTAAGCGCTGTTCATCGGCTTCAGAAATACGACCTACATAACCAATAACGTGGGCAGCCGATTCGCCCTGTGGGTACTCACGCACCCAACGGGCTTGCAAACTCACACCGGGAAATTTAAATGCATGCGACGCAAACCACGAGGCTTCTACTTCGTTGATGCTATTACGTAGCAAGATATCGCTATAGCGATTATTTTGTACCAAGGCTTGTTTGAAACGACGGCGATCCCGTTCGCTCAGGTAAACAATCTCACCCAAGCTATCCAATAGTTCGTCTACCGTACCCTCAATTTGGGCAGGGACTACGCTCAGGGTGTAGTCGCGATAATTACGCGCTAGCACCACTCCGTTTCTATCGGTAATCTCACCACGTCTAGGCGCAATAGGTACCACAGCAATGCGGTTACGGTCTGCTCTGGCGGCCAAACCCTCATAGCGGTCTACTTGCAAATACCACAGACGCGCGCCCAACAACGCCAACAACCCCACCCCTAAAATGCCGGCAACCCAAGCACGTATTAAGGTACGTTGTTTATGTAGTCGGGAGGTTTTTTTGAACTCGAACATAGCAAGCTCTACCGTTATGCCGAACCATCATCCGCCTCATCCAACCTGCGATGTGGCAATAACAATAGAAAATCCGCCAAAGGCCACAGCACACCGGTTAACAGTGCAGCTAGCCCCCAAGACCACCCTGCCCATTCACCAGCAAACCAAGCGTGCAAGAACTGCGGTATGGCACTTGCTATAAAGAACACCGGCAGCAAATACACCATCTGCGCAAACGCGCCAAACAGCAGTAAGCGTCTAGACAACACGATCACGCCATAACCTGCCAGCACATAAGCCATCGCATGTTCGCCTAAGAAACTGGAATCATGCGCATCCATCAACAAGCCCAGCATAAAGGCCATCAACATGTTGACCTTTCGAGGCTCGTGCAGCGTCCAAAACGCTATAACCAGCATCAGGAAATCGGGTGCGTACTCCCAGTGCCGCCACGGCAGCATGGACAGTACCCAAACCAAAAACACCGAACCCCAGACTACCCAACCACTGGAGTCATTTTTAAAGGGTGAGGAATCTATAGGTCGCAGTGAGCTTAGAGACGAACCTTGGCGTGGCTCACGCCCTACTGGCTTATTCATCCACGTCCTCCTGCTCTAACGATTTTCTTTCGGACTCTTCTACCAACAGCACCAAAAAGTGTCGGTAACGTTCAGGGTAAGACAATGGTGTGCCTATAGCGACAGCAAACCCAGTTGCCACATCGCGGTCTACGCTATCTACGCGCGCCACAGGCAAGCCTGCCGGGAATAAACCGCCAATACCGCTAGTCACCAATACGTCGCCTACCTCTATATCCACATCAGAGCTTAAATAACGCACCTCAATGCGCGACCCTACTCCACCACCGAAAGCAATCAAACGTAGGCCACTACGTAGGATCTGTACTGGTATAGAAAGTTTGTCGTCAGTAATCAGGGCAGCTTCTGCGGTATACGGAGTAACACGCACAATCTGGCCTACTACGCCACCGTCATCAATGACGGGCATACCAGCTTGGATTCCGTGGGAAGATCCTTTATTGAAGACCAGACGTCTGTTGAAGGCGTTAGGAGGCTCATAAAGAACCTCTACCGCCACCGACGGCTGTGTCACAGCGTTTGCTACTTGCAGCAAACGACGTAGTTGTTCGTTCTCTACTGAGAGCTGCGCCGCATGTGTGGACAACTGCGCCAACTCTACACGCTGACGTTGTAGAGCTTCTTTTTCTGTGCGCACCAAAGCAGCTGAGTCTCGCCAACTACTCAGATAGGAAGCTAAATCACCGGGGGCCATCGCAGCCCGCTGGAAGGGGTACACAATCACGGACAACGCCCGACGAGCGGGTTCCAGCAATGAACTGCGCGCGTCTACTATCATCAGCGCCAATGCCAGAATCACAAAAATTGCTACTCGTACCTCTGCAGAGGGCCCACGCCTAAAAAGCCGAATCGAGCTTTGTTCTTGCATGCATGAACCGAACAGAAACCCGGCAAGTAGACCACCTGCCGGGTGAGACGATCATTAATCGTAAATAAACACCGCGCCTAGTTTTTCTAGGTGTTCCAGTGCTTCCCCACATCCACGTACTACACATGTCAGCGGGTCGTCTGCTACGACTACAGGTAAACCTGTTTCTTCTTGCAGCAAACGATCCAAATCGTGCACCAAAGCGCCACCACCAGTCAGGGCAATGCCTTTCTCGGTAATGTCAGCACCCAATTCTGGTGGAGTTTGCTCCAAACCAATTTTGACTGCCGAAACAATTTGATTCAAAGGATCAGTTAGTGCTTCCAGAATTTCGTTGGAAGACACTGTGAAACTACGTGGTACGCCTTCGGACAGGTTGCGCCCTTTAACCTCGATTTCACGAACCTCGGTACCTGGGAAAGCAGAACCAATTTCTTTCTTGATACGTTCAGCAGTAGGCTCGCCGATTAGCATGCCGTAGTTACGGCGAATGTAATTGATGATAGCTTCATCAAATTTATCGCCACCTACGCGTACCGAACCTTTGTACACCATACCGCCTAGGGAGATCACCGCTACTTCAGTAGTACCACCGCCGATATCCACCACCATAGAACCACTTGCATCCGAGACGGCCAAGCCGGCCCCAATCGCTGCGGCCATTGGCTCTTCAATTAGGTACACCTGACTAGCACCAGCACCTAATGCTGATTCACGGATCGCGCGACGTTCAACCTGTGTAGAGCCGCAAGGCACACACACGATGATACGTGGACTAGGCGCGAACATGCTGCGAGGGTGCACCATACGGATGAACTGCTTAAGCATCTGTTCGGTAACCGTGAAATCGGCGATTACGCCGTCTTTCATGGGACGTATAGCTTCAATGTTGCCAGGTACTCGACCCAGCATCTGTTTAGCCTCGTGACCAACAGCTTGAATAATTTTTTTACCGTTAGGTCCGCCGTCATGGCGAATTGCGACGACGGAAGGCTCGTCCAGCACGATCCCTTTGCCCCTTACGTAAATAAGGGTGTTGGCCGTACCGAGATCGATTGCCATATCGCTTGAAAAGTAACTGCGTAGGAATCCGAACATGGGCGCGCTATAAGTTGAGAGTGGGAAACTAGTAGGTATGTACCGCGCCATTCGTCGCAGCATGCCAGCGCTATCAGCCCAAGGCACCGTGACGAACACACAAAATACCCTAAAGGATTAATGATAACGTATTATCGCCCGCCCATTTGACAGAATTAGGGGCTGATACGCCTATATTCATTACTAAATGTTTTTTTTTCGTACACAGATTAGGGATTCCCCCAAATCCTCCAGGATAGAATCCTGTCATAATACGAAAAATGTTAGAAAACTATCAGATTACACATGAATTCGGCACGTCCTCGCTCCTATCTACTGCAGCGCTTAGAAGAATCCCATCTAGAGGGAACAGCTTCCGAGCGTCGTATTGCAGGGCACATGCTGAACAATCTGGGTACCTTACCTTTTGAAACGTCTGCAAGCTTAGCTAAGAAGCTCGGGCTAAGCGAAATCACCGTTGGGCGTTTCTGTAGACAGTTAGGTTTCAAACATCTTAAAGACTTGAAACAAAATTTGCGTGACGACTTGGGCAATAGCCCTTGGTTAGAGGGCGAACGTATGCAAGATTTTCTTGCTCGCCGCACTGACGCTGCTCCGCATGATTACGCGCGTAGCCTAGAACTTAGCATTGCTGCTCAAGTTCGAGTCTATGAGCTTACCCGCGCGCCCTCCTGGAGCACTATCACTCAACGTCTGGCTCATAAACCTGAAGTGTTGATTGCAGGCTTTCAAACTGAGCGCGGTGTAGCCGCTAGCATGGCCCATTTGTTGCAATATATACGCCCTGGCGTACAAATCGTGGATAATGCTGCTGGTCACTTTAGTGAAGCCTTGCTCACGAATCCAGACAATGCAACACTTATTGTTTTTGACGCACGCCGTTACTCTTCCCATGCTTTATTGCTATGCCAAAAAGCACGTGAAAGAGGCCTTCACGTCACGCTAGTCACCGACCCCTTTTGCGATTGGGCCGATGCAAATGCCGACGAAGTTCTGCGTGTTCCTACCGAGATAGACCTATTCTGGGAGTGCACAGCACCCATGTTGGTGCTGGCCCATTTACTGGTCAATGAGGTTTTTGTACTGCTGGAGAGCCAGGCGGAGCAACGTCTGAATCAGATTGCCAGCCTGAATCATGAGTTCGTCGGTTACACATCGTTCGATCTGAACTCCTCGCCTAACTAACTCCCGTGCGCCAGACGCACCCACTTACACACTGGAGTCCTTCATCATGAAACTCTCGCTTAAAGCTCTTTGCCTTGCTGGCGCCTTAACCGCATTCTCAGCACAAGCTCAAGAAACTATTCGTATTGGTATTGAAGGCGCATACCCTCCGTTTAACGCAGTAGACGCTTCTGGCAAGTTGTACGGTTTTGACGTAGATATCGCCAATGCCATGTGCGACAAGATGCAAGTAAAGTGTGAGTTGGTTGCGCAAGACTGGGACGGTATTATTCCTGCCCTACTCGCCAAGAAATTTGACGCTGTAGTGTCTTCGATGGTGGAAACCGAAGAGCGTTTACAGCACGTAGCTTTCAGCGAGCCCTACTACTACACCGTGCTATCTGTTGCCGTACCAGTAGATTCTGATATTACTGACACATCAGCTGAAGCCATGAAGGACAGCGTTGTGGGTGCACAATCCGCGTCTACCCAAGGCATGTACGCAGAAGATGTATACGGCAAAGCAGGTTCTGACGTGCGTTTGTACCCTACACCGGATGAAGCAGGCGCTGACCTGATCAACGGTAGGCTAGATGCGATGGTTCACGATAAATTCCCATTGCTGGAATGGCTGGAAAAAAATAGCGAAGGCTGCTGCAAACTGTTAGGTGATTTGCCTGGCACAGAAGGCAAAACCAGCGTAGCTCTGCGTAAAGGCGAAGATGAGTTGCGCGAACGCTTTAATAAAGCCATCGACGACATTCGCGCTGACGGCACCTATCAAGAGATTTCCCAGCGCTACTTTGGCATGGACATTTTCCGCGTTCAATAAGCAAGACGGACTTTTCACATGCTTGATCTGCTAAGCCTGCTTTCCTTTGGGCAGGGGGGCTGGGGCGGTGCACTCTTAATGGGTGCACTGGTTACCATTTCCCTGACTCTGTGCTGTATTCCTTTTGGCCTGCCCTTAGGCCTGCTGGTTGCAGTTGGCACCCGCTCTCGCCGACGCTTGCCGCGTGCGGCAGCAACTGTGTTCTCTACCGTATTTCGCGGACTGCCTGAGCTGTTGACCCTCTTATTGGTGTACTACGGTGCACAAATGGGGATTCAAAACATTCTAGAACGCTTAGGATACGAAACTGAATTTCACATCAATGCCTTTGCCGCTGCGGTGTTTGCATTCAGTTTAGTATTAGCTGCTTTTTCCAGTGAAGTCTGGCGTGGTGCGTTTAAAACTATCCCCAAAGGCCAACTAGAAGCCGCTCGTGCATTAGGTTTATCTAAGCGCACTACCTTCTTGCGCATTACGCTGCCCCAGTTAATGCGCGTTGCGCTGCCTGGCCTATCCAATAACTGGCTCACCCTGCTTAAAGATTCCTCATTGGTATCCAGCATTGCCTTGGTTGATCTTATGCGTCAAACCAACTTGGCTGTCACTGCCACCAAAGAACCTATTTTGTTCTACAGCACCGCCTGCGTACTTTATCTAATCTTGTCGGCATTGTCTGGCGTTGTGTTTAACCGTGCCGAGCGCTATTTCGGCCGCCACCATCAAGAGGCACGGTCATGAACGAAACTGTCTTTAACATACTGTCCTCCTTTTTAGATGCGAGCCTGCTAGAACGTTATGGCATGCGCATGTTGGATGGTCTGTGGGTAACCATCAAACTGGTTGCTTTCTCGTATACGCTAGGCATGGTTTTGGGCTTGCTTCTAGCGTTAGGGCGCTTGAATAAAAACCCGCTGCTGCAATACAGTTGTCGCGGCTATATTTATTTCTTCAGAGGTTCTCCTCTGTTGGCACAGCTATTTTTGCTGTACTACGGTTTGGGCTCGCTGACAGCTTTCTGGAAAGACGTAGGCTTGTGGTGGTTCTTCCGCGATGCTTGGTATTGTGCCCTCTTGGCGTTCACGCTAAACACGGCTGCCTATCAAGCGGAAATTTTCCGTGGCAGTTTGCAAGCTATACCTAAAGGTCAGTTTGAAGCCTGCCGTGCGTTGGGCTTAAAGCGCTGGACTGCCATGCGCAAAGTCATTTTGCCGCAGTCTACCCTCGTGGCCATTGGCCCTCTGGGTAACGAGTTAATCCTCATGATCAAAGCCAGTGCGATTGCATCCTTGGTGACTGTTTATGATGTGATGGGCGTAGCCAAACTCGCGTTCTCGCGCAGCTTTAACTTCGAGGTGTACCTCTGGGCTGCCGTACTGTACTTAATTATTGTGGAAATCATCCGTAGGCTCCTGCGTCGCATAGAGTCTCATTTGTCACGCCACATTCTGCACGAATCATGAGCAACACTCTCTCTACCTCAGCGCTAGATGTGCTGGTGCTGGGCGCCGGCATTCTGGGCGTAAGCACCGCACTGCATCTACAACAACGTGGGTTGCGTGTAGGCTTGATCGATAAACAAGCGCCAGGCCAAGGCACTAGCTTTGGTAATGCAGGGCTAATTGAACGTGCCAGCGTCATCCCTTACGCATTTCCACATAGCCCTGCTGCATTACTGCGCTACGCAGGCAATAGTCAGCCTGATGTGCGCTTTCAATGGAAAGCCTTACCTGCATTAGCCCCTTGGTTATTCCGTTATTGGAAAGAGTCATCTCCCAAGCGTCTAGCGTTTGCTGCGAATGACATGCTGCCCTTGATTGAGCGCTGTATTACCGAGCACGCACCGTTTATCCGTGACTCTGATCAGCAGCATCGTATTAGCGAGAAAGGCTGGATTGATATTTACCGCGACCAACAAGCTTTTGCGAGTGCAGCGGTACAAGCCAAACATCTAAGCCAACAATATGGTCTGCAAGTCCAAGTATTGAACGCCACAGCCCTGCGCAGCAGTGAGCCTGCATTGGCCACCACACATAATTTGGTAGGCGGCATACATTGGCTAGATCCATGGACAGTTTCCTCACCTGGCGCATTAGTACAAGGCTATGCCGAACTGTTCACCCAACGCGGTGGCAGCTTCATACAAGACCACGTGCATGCCTTAGCGCAGCAAGATTCTGTATGGACAGCAACCACTACCCAAGGCGCTATCAGTGCCAAACAAGTTGTGATTGCGCTGGGGCCCGACGCCACACCACTGTGCCAATCGCTAGGCTACCGTATTCCTTTGGTGCACAAACGCGGCTATCACCTGCACTTCACACCTAGTGACGACACTCTTGCACCAGAACATCCATTGTGTGACTCCCAAGCGGGTTTTGTACTGGCCTCTATGGAGCAAGGAGTACGTCTGACTACTGGTGTAGAACTGGCTAGCCCTGATGCAACGCCAAACCCTGTGCAGTTGCGCGAAGCTGAACGTATCGCTCGCCAGTACTGGCCATTAGGTAATGCTGTAGAAGCCGAACCGTGGATGGGTAGACGTCCTTGCACACCAGATATGCGCCCCATTATCGGCCCTGCACCACATCACACTGGTTTGTGGTTTAACTTCGGTCATGCCCATCACGGCCTCACACTAGGCCCAGTCTCTGGCCGCCTGTTGGCTGAAATGATGACTGGCGAAATTCCATTCACCGACCCTGCCCCTTATTCCGCCCAACGTTTTATCTCTCCCCGGAACTGATACTCATGTCGCAACTTCTTGACGCCCAGCCTACGGATAACGCTCCAGCCTCTATCAGTAATAATCCGACGGTGATACAGATACAAGGGCTGAACAAATGGTATGGCGAATACCATGCTCTACGAGATATCAATCTGGAAGTACGCCAAGGCGAACGTATTGTGTTGTGCGGCCCATCCGGTTCAGGTAAGTCCACACTAATCCGTTGTATTAACCAGTTAGAAGCCGCTGAAAAAGGCAGCATTCTGATTGATGGCGTAAACGTGATGCAGCAAAACGCACAAAGCGTACAAACACTGCGTAACGTAGGGATGGTGTTTCAGCACTTCAACCTGTTTCCGCATATGTCGGTACTGGAAAATTGCACCTTGGCGCCCATGAGTGTTAAAGGCTTAAATCGTGCTCAAGCCGAGGCCGAAGCACGTAAGCTACTGGAAAAAGTAGGCATGTCCAGCCACGCTGAAAAATACCCCACACAATTGTCTGGTGGTCAGCAACAACGTGTGGCGATCGCCCGTACGCTGTGCATGGACCCGAAAATCATTTTGTTTGATGAACCCACCGCCGCACTGGACCCTGAAATGGTCAAAGAAGTGCTGGATGTAATGGTCAAACTAGCCAGCAGTGGCATCACCATGCTGTGCGTTACGCACGAAATGGGCTTTGCTAAACAGATGGCTGAACGTGTGCTGTTTATGGATCAAGGTAGCATTTTGGAAAACTGCAGCCCTGCAGAATTCTTTGCTGCTCCTAAAACAGAACGTGCTCGCAACTTCCTGCAGCAAATACTGTAAAACACCTTTTTCATCTAGCAACACACCCTCTGCTGGATAGCGCAAACTCAGCCCCTTATAATGGGGCTAGCAGTGCGGCCGTGCGTATTAGCATTAGCCGCGCTAAAATACGGAATTCCCGTCATTTGACTGCTTGGCTGGTTGCGTGAACGTTGCAACTGCCGGGCAGATATCATCCATACTCCGGAATCACTATGGCAATCTCTCAGCAGGATGTCGCTCGCATCGCACAATTGGCGCACATTGAACTCTCGCCGGAGCAGACAAACCAGGCTACTCAGGACTTCGAACAGATTATTGGACTTATCGGCAGCTTGAAAGCTGTTGATACCACAGGTGTAGAGCCTATGGCCCACCCGCTTGAAGCCATCCAAGAAATCGCCCTGCGTCTGCGCCCCGATCAGGCCGCGCCCACTGCCACTGAAACAGAACGCGCTGACCTCATGGTTAATGCGCCCGCGCAAGATAACGGCCTGTTCCTCGTGCCCACTGTCATCGAGTAATCCATCATGTCCCTACTCACCCAATATACTTCCCTACAACGTCTGGGCACGGCGTTGCGTGACAAAACATTTAGCGCACGCGAGTTGGCCCAAGATACGTTGCAACGTATTGCGCAACAACCAGAACTCAATGCATTCCTGCATGTAGATGCAGACCTGACATTGCAGCAGGCTGATGCCGCTGATGTCTTGTTGGCACGTGGTAATGCAACAGCTCTGACTGGTATTCCTATTGCACACAAAGATGTGTTTGTGACACGTCACTGGCGCACTACGGCAGGTAGCAAAATGCTGGCGAACTACGTCAGCCCATTTGATGCCACTATCGTAGAAAAAATCCAGCACGCTGGTGCGGTGAACTTAGGTAAGCTGAACTGCGACGAGTTTGCTATGGGCTCTGATAGCCGCAACTCCGCATTCGGCGCTATCCAAAACCCATGGAATAAGCTGCACTCACCTGGTGGTTCTTCTGGCGCATCCGCAGCCGTTGTAGCCGCTGGTTTAGCATTGGCTGCTACAGGTTCTGATACCGGTGGTTCTATTCGCCAACCTTCCGCTTGGTGCGGTGTAAGCGGCATTAAGCCTACCTATGGCACAGTATCTCGCTTCGGTATGATTGCCTACGGTTCCAGCTTGGACCAAGCAGGCCCTATCGCTCGTCACGCCAGCGACTTGGTTGAACTGCTGTGCACCATGAGCGGTTTCGACGGACGCGACCCTACCAGCCTGCAAGATTGCCACGGCAAAGCCAACACTGGCGAACGCGTGCGCGACGACTACAAACAATGGAATGAGCGCTTTGCTGAACAAGGCACCAAACCATTGGCTGGCCTGCGTATTGGTTTGCCCCGTGAATACTTCACTAGCGACCTGAATCCTGAAATCGCACGTCACATTGACGCTGCTATTCAGCACTTTGAAAAACTGGGCGCTACCCGTGTAGATATCTCGCTGCCACTGACTCGCGAAGCCATCCCTGCGTACTACATCATCAGTCCAGCAGAAGCCTCCAGCAACCTGTCTCGCTTTGATGGCGTACGTTTTGGCCACCGCAGCGCGTCGTACAGCAACTTGGAAGAAATGATCAGCCGCTCACGTGCTGAAGCATTCGGTGGCGAAGTTATTCGTCGTATCTTGGTAGGTACTTACGTGCTGTCCGAAGGTTACTACGATGCGTACTACCTGCAAGCACAACGAGTACGTCGCATGATTGCTGACGACTTGCAAAAAGCCTTCGCTAGCTGCGACGTGATCATGGGCCCTGTTTCCCCTACCTTGGCAACGTCGTTGGACAGCACCAGTGCTGATCCTACCGCCAACTGGTTGGCTGACATTTACACGCTGGGTATTAGCTTGGCCGGTTTGCCTGCCATGTCCATCCCTTGCGGCTTCAGCAACGATGCCCGCCCACTGCCAGTAGGCCTACAGATTGTGGGTAACTACTTCAACGAAGGCCAAATTCTGGCTCTCGCTTCGCTGTATCAGCAAGATACTGACTGGCACCAACGACAGCCGGAAGCAGAATAATGG
>SRSN01000063.1 GCA_004791645.1 Alcaligenaceae bacterium 429 | reverse complement strand
TCTCTCGGTATAGGAGTTAGTGTTCCCTTTCGCGTCAAAACCCAAGAAATCGTTTAGTTGTTCGTTGTCTTTGACTTCGATTTTGCTAACGGCATTACCTACACCTGTTTTTATGGAGCTAATGACCAGATGGGTTTGGCCTTCACCCGCATTAATCAGCGTGGCGCTAATGCCCAGTTTGGGGTCGCTGTTGATGGCCTTCACCATGCCTTCCATGGTGTTGTCAAAACCGGCTAAGTCTACTTCGTGTGTATCGCCATTTTCCATGGTGACACTAATCTTGCCGCCTTCTTGATCGCTAAGTACTCTCTCGCGATTGTCTGTTTTGGTAAGGCGTTGGGAAGTAGCGAGGTTTTTGACTTCTATTTCGTAGGAGCCTGCAATGGCGTTACTGTTTGCTTTTGCGGTAACAGCATCGTTAGAGGTGGTGGCTTTAAATGCACTAAAAATATCAGGATCTGCCAGCTTCTTACCGGCACCCTGCAGGCTATCCAAGGAGCCTTTCAACACGCTATAACCAGACAGACGAGCTTCAGCTGCCGATTTACGGTTTTGAATAAGCGCTAGTGACTGATTTTCTACCTTGCGCAGGTCAGCCAGAATTTTGTCTACAGGTAGGCCTGAGCCTACACCAACGGATGAAATTGCCATGAATCGAGCTCCTTGTTCTGTATTGTGCCTGAATCAGTCTGCTTACAAAGCGACTGTTAGCGTGCCTAAAGTTCCTTAGATCAATGGTTTCGCTACCATTTATGCCTTAGTGCTGATGCCTTTACCTTGGAATTGAGCAATCATTTTGGCGACTGCCATGACGGCCTCAGAGGGGACCGTGCGAATCACTTCGCCACTGTCGTTGTCCACGATAGAGAGCACGATGCGTTGCGTGTCAGGGTCTATGTCAAAGCGCAAGCCCGTAGACCATGCCTGCATATCTTGATTCAGCGTTTCTAGCGCTTTATCTAACGTGCTTTTTTCCCACTCAGACTCATAAGCTGTATGTTTGCCAAAAGGGGTGGGATGCTTATCGGCGGTGGACTTCTCTGTGGCCGCTGATTCAGTCACGGTTATCGCCGCATCAACCTCAGTAACGGCATCCGATTCCAGATTTTGCTGGGCGGAAGTTAACGCCGTGGAAGAAAGCGATAAGGAGTGTCCTGTAGGGTTGATCATGCGATGTCTCCGATCCGGGACGGTTAGCACAGGGCAAGCATGAAGGCTGCCAGTAAGGGTATAAGGAATCTATAAGGCTTAACGGATCGTAAAGAAGAATCTTTAGTAGCCTTTAAAGGGCAATAGCAGAGCTAATGATGCGAATAGGCGTGAAAATCAGCGTTTGATTCATAGACCTCAAATGTGGTGTAGGCCTGAGAATAGCTAAATTATGTGTAAGCATTTCCGGATCTATCACACATGACCGCTTCAGAAAACGCTTTGATCGAGAAGTACGCGCCGCTCGTAAGACGACAGGCGCTTCTGCTCGTGTCGCGTCTGCCGTCCAGCGTTGAACTGGATGATCTTATCCAAGCCGGTATGATCGGCTTGTTGGATGCCGTTAGGCGTTATCAGGTGATGGTAGAGGCGCAGTTTGAAACCTATGCCGTGACCCGTATACGCGGAGCCATGGTTGATGAGCTACGCAGTCAAGATTGGCTGCCTCGTAGTGTACGCACTAAAGCGCGCCAAATTGACAATGCAGTCACTGCATTGCGCCAGCAATTAATGCGTGAACCATTAGAGTCTGAAATCGCTGAGCAGCTAGATCTCACCATAGATCAGTATTACCAACTGCTAGAAGAAGCCAGCGGTGTGCAAGTGCTGCATTATGAAGACTTGGCAAGACGAGAAGAGGGTACAGGCGACGCCTTGGAGTTCCTCTCCGGGGGCGCAAAGCCGTCTTCACCTTTGGAAAATCCGCTGCTGCAGCTAGAGTCCCAAGCGTTACGTGGTGCGTTGATATCAGCTATTGATCAGTTGCCAGAACGAGAAAAGCTACTGCTGTCGTTGCAGTTTGAGCAAGATCTGAATCAAAAAGAAATAGCGATGGTGATGGAAGTCACCGAGGGTAGGGTTTCGCAATTACGCAGTCAGGCTATTGCCCGTATTCGTGCGGCGCTGTCGCGAGAGCAATGGGAGTACTCACCAGGTAGTGTGGAGTACTCCGCATTGCTGTAATGCGGTCGCATTACTATTTTTTCATGGCCGCTTCTAGCGCATTAGCCAGTTCTACTACAGACGCTGCATAAAAGTAGCTGCGGTTGTAGTGGGTAATGGAAAAGAAGCTAGGAGTGGCAACGCGGTACTCAACGGTTCCGCGAGGCTCATCCACCAAATTCACAATACCCAATGGTACAGATGCCAATGCGCCGGGCGCAGGTTGGCTAGGATATAGCGTGCTCCAGTTCAGCGTGGCTTCTAGTCCGCCTGTGACCAAGCTACCTGGTTGTGCTGGTAGTGGTACATCTAAAAAGGCGGGTTGGCCGACTACCCAGCCATGTTCTAGTAAGAAGTTAGCAATAGAGGCGCTGACATCGGCAATAGAATCATGCAGATTAATGTTGCCGTTGTTATCTCCGTCTTTGGCGTAACGCAGCAAACTGCCGGGCATAAATTGTGGCAAGCCCATGGCACCAGCAAAAGATCCCTCAACCGCGCTGGCATCTAATATGCCGGCTTGGTGTAGGTAAATCAGATCAGCCAGTTGGTTGCGAAAGAGTTCACCACGTTCTGGGCGGCTATCGTCGGGGTAACTAAAGCCTAAGGTACTGAGCACCTCTAGTACATTGAAGTCGCCTGTGTATTTACCATACAAGGTTTCGACGCCAATGATGGCTACTAATATAGAAGCAGGCACACCATACTGCTGTTCAGCTTTAGCCAGAGTTTCAGCATGGTTACGCCAGAATGTGACCCCCTCACGTATGCGAATGGGTTCTACAAAGCGGTTGCGGTAGGTTACCCAGCTTTTTTTGATGCGACCTTTACTAGGAGCCATCAGTTTTGCTGCGGTGGCATTGTATTTGGCCTGTTGCAGTAGTGATGTAGTCAAAGCGACAGGAATTTGACGTTGTGCTTCTAAGGCTTGCGCCCATTCCAACGCCCAGGGCTGTAATGTGCCATCGGCGCGTACAGGAGGCTGGCGTCTGGCGGCACTGGAACTACCAGCATTCAAGTCTTCATAAATAACTAGCTCGCGGTGATCCGAGTTCACCGTGTTAGCGGGTGATGCGGGTGCGCTGACGCTAGAGGGCACTACAGCAGTATCCGTAGTAGGTGTTGAGTGCGGTGAGGCACAGCCCGTTAGTAGGGTAAGTAATAGGCAGCTTCGTAGAATAGTCACGGCGATAGGCATGATGGCGTTCCTTCAAGACCCACTATGTTACTGGTTTTGCGTGACTACTGTATATGCTGAAACCGTAAAAGTTCGGTACTGACATTGTGAGTAAAACTGCAGTCATTGTGATAATTTTGCAGTATAAACGCTGCAGATTTAGGTATAGTGATAGGTTGGGTATGGTGATTTGCAATCACTCAAACTATGAGTGCCATTGAAATTTGTTTAAAAGTGTTTTGGAGATAACCGGATGAAAGTCTTGGTACCCGTGAAGCGCGTCGTTGATTACAATGTAAAAGTACGCGTGAAATCTGATCAAAGCGATGTAGATATCGCTAACGTCAAAATGTCGATGAACCCCTTTGACGAGATTGCTGTTGAAGAGGCTGTGCGTCTGAAAGAGCAGGGCGTGGTCAGTGAAGTGATTGCAGTGTCATGCGGTGTGACAGCTTGCCAAGAAACCTTGCGTACAGCGATGGCTATTGGTGCCGATCGCGCAATCTTGGTTGAAACCGATGCTGAACTGCAGCCTTTGGCCGTATCCAAACTGTTGAAAGCAGTAGTGGACAAAGAGCAGCCACAGCTGGTGATTCTGGGCAAACAAGCTATTGATGACGACGCTAACCAAACTGGCCAGATGCTGGCTGCCTTGTTGGATTGGCCACAAGCTACCTTTGCAAGCAAAGTAGAGTTGGCTGCTGATTCCGTGCAAGTAACGCGTGAAGTTGATGGCGGTCTGGAAACTCTGAAACTGAATTTGCCAGCGGTTATCACTACCGATTTGCGCTTGAATGAGCCGCGTTATGTCACGCTGCCAAACATCATGAAAGCGAAGAAAAAGCCTTTGGAAACCATCAAACCCGAAGAGGTTGGGGTTGATGTAAGCCCGCGCTTGAAGACACTGCAAGTCAGCGAGCCACCTGCACGTTCTGCAGGGGTGATCGTGGCAGATGTAGCTGCCTTGGTTGAGAAACTGAAAAACGAAGCAAAGGTGATCTAAGTCATGGCTATTCTTGTAATTGCAGAACACAACAACGAGAGCTTGAACGTTGCGACTCTGAATACGGTTGCAGCCGCAGCTAAGATTGGTGGCGATATTCACGTTTTGGTCGCTGGCCACAATGCTAAAGCTGCTGCTGATAGCGCAGCGAAGGTAGCTGGCGTAGGCAAAGTACTGTTGGCTGACGATGCTAGCTTGGCTGATGGCCTGGCTGAAAACGTGGCTGCACAAGTGCTGGCAGTGGCTGGTGATTACAGCCACATTCTGTTCCCAGCTACGTCTTCCGGTAAAAACGTTGCACCTCGCGTAGCAGCTAAACTGGATGTGGCGCAGGTTTCCGACATCATTGCGGTAGAATCCGCTGACACGTTCAAACGTCCAATCTATGCAGGTAACGCGATTGCCACTGTGCAGTCCTTGGATGCTAAAAAAGTGATCACTGTGCGTACTACCGCATTTGATCCTCAAGCAGCCGAGGGTGGTTCCGCCGCCGTTGAAAGCGTAAGCGTTGCCGCTAACTCTGGTAAATCCCAATTCGTGGGTCGTGAAGTAGCGAAGAACGACAGACCTGAACTGACAGCAGCATCCATCGTGGTGACTGGTGGTCGCGGTATGGGTAGTGCTGACAACTTCAAACTGCTAGAGCCTTTGGCTGACAAACTGGGTGCTGCTATTGGTGCGTCCCGTGCGGCAGTCGATGCGGGTTACGCTCCTAACGACTGGCAGGTGGGCCAAACTGGCAAGATCGTTGCTCCACAACTGTACGTGGCATTTGGAGTGTCTGGTGCGATTCAGCACTTGGCCGGTATGAAAGATTCCAAAGTCATCGTTGCGGTTAACAAAGATGCAGAAGCACCGATTTTCGGTGTGGCAGACTACGGTCTGGTGGCAGATTTGTTCACTGTGCTGCCCGAACTGGAATCAGCACTGTAATCGTGCATTTCCGCTTTATGCAGTAGAAAAAGCCCCACGAGTTATGTGGGGCTTTTTTGTTTTTGTAGCAAACAATGCCACTATAAGGATATTTCTACTAGTTATTTGTATGTGCTTTTTAATGCTGGGAGAATATATTCATTCTACGTCGCTGTAGGGCGACTGATTCATAGATTCATGAAAATGACCAAGGAGTGACTTATGGCTACATTGCGTTTGGGTGACATCGCCCCTGATTTTGAACAGGAATCTTCCGCTGGCAAGATTCGTTTCCATGAGTTCCTTGGCGATAGCTGGGGCGTATTGTTTTCCCATCCAGCAGACTTCACACCAGTCTGCACGACAGAGCTAGGTTACACCGCAAAATTGGCTGATGAATTCGCCAAGCGTGGTGTCAAAGTAATTGCTGTATCGGTGGATGGCAACGATTCCCACAAAGAGTGGATTGCTGACATTAACGAAACCCAGAAAACCACGGTGAATTTCCCTATTCTGGCTGATGAAGATCGTAAAGTTTCCGAGCTGTACGACATGATTCACCCTAACGCCAGCACAACCGTGACAGTGCGTTCAGTGTTCATTATTGATCCAGCCAAGAAAGTACGTTTGATCATCACATATCCTGCTAGCACAGGCCGTAATTTCAACGAAATTCTGCGTGTGATCGATTCTTTGCAACTGACAGACAATCACAGTGTGGCAACACCAGTGAACTGGGAAGATGGTCAAGACGTGATCATCGTGCCGTCACTGAAAGACCCAGAAGTGATTAAACAGAAGTTTCCTAAAGGCTATACGGAAGTGCGCCCTTACTTGCGTATTACCCCGCAGCCTAATAAGTAATACGTAGACGCTTGCTTGCTACGCAGTTCAGCCCTCTGTGGTGTTATACGCCACAGAGGTTTTTTTTATACTTGCCTCAATTGCTGTTAATCTATACAGTACTGTATAGGTAAACAGTTAATTGAGGTGCGTTATGTCTTTCACTACGTATAGAGAACAACAGAGTCACAGCGTGTCATCCCATATGCGTTCTGCGGTTTTAGAGACTTCTTTCACTGCAGAGCAAAACTGCTATGTAACCGCTAAGCGTTCGCAGCGTTATTCCAAAGTACTGGATATCTGTTTGGTTGCCTTGTGGGGCGTATCTATTCCAGGTTTGATGTGGCTGGGTGCGTATAGCGGCCTATAAGCGTTTAGGGAACTAACGTCGTCCATTCAGGGGTGCGGAATTTTTGGTCGGCTAGTTGTTCGGCACGGTGCAATGTGTCGGCATCCAGCGATACCTCTTCCAGCGGTGCTAGCTTTTTGAACTGCTCTATCATGCAGTTAATAATTGCTTCACGCTCCAGCCCGGTTTGGCTACGTAAAGGGTCTACACGTTTTTTAGCGCTGGTAGTGCCTTTATCCGATAGCTTTTCTTTGCCTATGCGCAGTACTTCTAGCATCTTGTCGGCGTTAATGTCGTACGCCAGCATGGTGTGGTGTAGCACCGCTTTAGAGCGTCTGGCCTGAGCCGCGCCTCCAATCTTGCCCTTGCTACTGGTGATGTCATTTAACGGCTGATACCACGCATCTATACCTAGCGTTTTTAACGTTTCCACTACCCAGCTATCCATTAGCGCGTAGGATTCCTGAAAACTCATGCCATGTACTAGCGCATCTGGGGCACAAATAGAGTAGGTGATACCATTGCCAGGCTCAAGAAACATAGCGCCACCGCCACTAATACGACGCACCACAGAAATATTGTGACGTGCTGCGCCTTCGGGGTCTACCTCGTTTTTTAGTGATTGAAAGCGCCCAATAATCACCGTAGACGATGCCCATTCCCAAATACGCAATAATGGGGGGCGTTTACCTGCGCCTACGTCATCGGTCAGGATTTCATCCAGCGCCATGTGTAGGGCAGGGTCTTGTGGCAAATCGTGAATCAACTGCCAGCGGTAGTTGTTCCAGTCAGTACGTGTGGTCATGCTAGGGCTCTCCCTACAACAACAGCAACAGCCGCAGCGTCAAAGCCGAATAGTTGAGCATCAGCGGGTAACGATTGCGCAACGGCAGCCTCAATGATAGCGGCATCACTGGTAACGGCTAAGCCTGTTAAGGCATGGTTGATGTGATCCAGTGCTTCGGGAGGTTCCAGAAAGAAATCACCGCTAAGTTGTACGTTAGCGAGTTGATTATCGTGAACCTCAAAGTCTATAACCACCAGTTTTCCACCGGGGACTTTATACTCACCATGCTTCATGTGTATGTTCCTGAGTAAACGATACGGTATGCACTGGCACAGTGCATCACCAGACGTACGCAAAACGAGTAACCCTTGAGAGCATCGTTCTACGCTAAGTTGTATGCTAGCGAAATTCTGTGGGTTTGAGGGAGATATGCTACGTTTGGCCTTGAAAATAAGGATTTTTTTCAAGATGGGTGCTAAAATGCCGAGTTCATCCTCTGATGGGTAATTAGGTCTATATAACTTAAAAATAGACTTGAAAATGGCAAACAATACCCAGTCAAGATGCTTTGGAGCTTATTGTGAATCTTATCGAAATCCTGGAACAGGAAGAAATCCAACGCCTGACAAACGGCCAAGCATTGCCTGAGTTCGCTCCTGGCGATACCGTTGTCGTAAACGTAAACGTTGTTGAAGGTACACGTAAACGTGTACAGGCTTACGAAGGTGTAGTTATTGCTCGCCGTAACCGTGGCCTGAACTCTTCTTTCATCGTGCGTAAAATCTCTTCCGGCGAAGCTGTGGAGCGTACATTCCAGTTGTACTCCCCACAAGTAGCAAGCATTGAAGTTAAACGTCGTGGTGCTGTGCGTCGCGCGAAACTGTACTACTTGCGTAGCCGTTCCGGTAAGGCTGCTCGTATCAAAGAAAAATTGGTACGCAAAAACGCTCCTCAAGCGTAAGCGCTGTAATACCATCAGAAAGGGCACCTCAGGGTGCCTTTTTTGAAACCAGAGAGTCCTGAATGTCTGAAATCATGCCTACAGATGTAAAACGGAGTACGTGGTTTAACCCTGAAACGCAACCCGTTATTGCCGTAGACTCCTTGCCCAGTTTGGCTAAAGAAGCCTTGCAGGAGGATTTCATTCGTGAAGCTTTCAAAACAATGCCTTTGGGCCAAGTTGATCCACACTTTCAAGGTCAATTTGTAGAGAATTTCACTGCAGCACCTGCTGCCATTCCTGCAGCCGTGTATTTGGGATTGCAGCAGCGTGAGACGGGTATGTCGATGCTGTTTACGCGTCGTTCTGCACACTTACTACATCATGCTGGGCAGATTAGTTTTCCGGGCGGTCGCATTGACCCCGAAGATTTAAGCGTGCAAGCAGCGGCATTGCGAGAAACGCATGAAGAAGTGGGTATTGATCCTGACTATCTAGAGCCGTTAGGGCAGCAACCTATCTTTTTAAGTTCATCAAGTTTTGCGATGTGCCCTGTGGTGGGCATGATTCATCCTGGCTATAGGATGGTGCCGTCTCCGGCAGAGGTGTCTGAAGTGTTTGAAGTGCCGTTATCTGCGCTCTTGGACCCTAGTCAGCACACCTTGCATCAAGTACAAGTCAACGGTGTGAATTACCGTCAGTATTTTGCCATTCGTTGGCAGCAGCATTTTATTTGGGGGGCTACGGCAGTCATTGTCCGTAATTTCTACCATTATTTACATGCTGCACACCAACGCTTAGCCTAAGGCTTAGTAACGGCTTTGTGCCTCGTATTCAGCTAGCAAGCGCTCATATAACGCATAACGGTCTGGATGGATTTTTCCAGCCTTAAGTGCTGCCACAATGCCGCAATGAGGTTCATGGCGGTGCGTGCAATTATAAAACTTGCAGTTCACAAGCTCTTCCACGAACTCTGGGAATCCACGCACAATATCAGAAGGTTCCAAATGGGCTAAACCAAAGGTTTGGAATCCGGGAGAATCTATAAGCTGACCCGTGACACCAGGGATATGGTACAGACGTGTACTGGTAGTCGTGTGTCTACCCGTGCCCAATGCCTCAGAGTGCGTTTGTGTATGAGCCTGGGCTTCAGGGATTAGCGTATTTAGTAGGGTGGATTTACCCATACCGCTTTGTCCTAGCAGCAGCGTGCAGCGGTTTTCTAATATGGGATACAGCAGGCTTTTAACTTGCTCTTCATTGAGGGCGCTGAGCTCAATGATAGGGATATTCAAATCGGCCAAAGGCTGTAATTGTTGTCTGGCACGTTCTACGCTAGGTAGGTCTGCTTTATTCAGCAGGATGATTGGTGTGATGTCAGCGAACTCTGCTGCTACCAGCGCACGCCCACAGAGATCCTCAGAAAAAGGAGGTTCCGCAGCGACCACAATCAGCAGTTGGTCAATGTTGGCGGCAAACTGTTTAGAGCGTGCTTCATCTGATCTGTACAGCAGGTTACGACGCTCATGGATGGTTTCTATGGTGCCTTGTTCTGCACTTTGTACACTGAAATCTACCTTGTCACCCACGCAAATGCCGCTGCGCTTACCGCGCGTGTAGCACTTACGCACATCACCGTTTTCGTCTTCTACAAAATAGTGGCGGCCATGTGCTGCAATAACGGTACCACTAGATAGATTGTTGGTTTTCATAACGTTCCAAGTGTTGGAGGCGGCTTAGGGCACTAGGGTGTGTGTCGTAAAAGGCGGAGTGTAAAGGGTCGGGCGTTAAGGTCGCTGCATTATCGTTATAGAGTTTCAGCAACGCATGGCGCAGATGTATAGAAGGACATTGTGCCGCGGCAAACGCATCGGCTTGGTATTCGTGCTTTCTAGAAGACAGGTTGATTAAGGGGGTAATCCAGAAAGTAAACACAGGTAGGCACAGGAAGAACAGTACCAAGGCCATCCCATCGTTGGCCCGGCCTAATTGTGGAATCACACCTAGGTCTACATAAAACCATGCTTTTTGAGAAAGCCAGCCTAACAATAGGAACACCAGCAGAGAGCCTAGAAAATTAAAAATCAGGCGCTGGCGTATGTGGTGATGTTTAAAGTGGCCCAACTCGTGCGCCAGTACAGCTTCAATTTCTTCGTCGTCTAGCTTGTTGAGCAGAGTGTCAAAAAACACGATGCGTTTGTTATTGCCCAAGCCGGTGAAATAGGCGTTGCCATGAGCAGAGCGCTTGGAGCCATCCATAACATACAAACCATTCAGCTTGAATTGACAGCGTTCTGCTAGTGCATTGATGCGCTCGCGTAGACTGTCGCGTTCTAGAGGTTTGAAGCTATTGAAAAGCGGAGCAATGAAGGTAGGGTATGCCCAAATCAAAAATAGGTTAAAACCTACCCAAAATAACCATGCCCACAACGGCCATTGCTCACCAGTTTTTTCCATGAAGAGCAAAATAGCGCCAGCACAGATACTTAGCAATACCATGCCTAATACGCTTCCTATTAACGTATCGCGCACAAACAAAGCCGGGGTAAGGCGATTAAAGCCAAAGCGTGCTTCTAAGCGGAATTTTTTCCACACATTAAAAGGCATGCTGATTAAGCCAAGCAGGCCAGCAACGCTCAGGATTAAGGCAATTTGACGCCAGATTTCATGATCTATGTGGCGCGCCCAGAATAAATCTAATTGTTGCAGGCCACCCATTAACGTTAAGCAAATCAACACTACAGCATCTACCAAACGCTCGTATTGGTTAAGCTTCACCTTTGCGACGGTGTAGTCAGCGGCTCGTTGATGGCTACGTAGCGAAATACGCGAGCTAAACTCCTCTGGTACAGTACCGCGATGCAACATGACGTGGTGAATCTGTCGTTGCGCTAACCAAAAGCGGGTAAACAAATCCAGCAGAAAGAAGCCTAGAAAAAGGTAAGTGAACATGTAGTGCTGATAGGTATGCGAAAATAGGGTTTTTAAAGGAAGATTATATGGCGGTTACAAATCAACGTTTGGTCTGGTTAGATATGGAAATGACCGGACTGGACCCAGAAAAAGAACGTATTATCGAAGTGGCAGTCGTTGTGACTGAAGCAGATTTAAGCATTGTGGCAGAAGGTCCGGTGATCGTCATCCACCAAAGTGATGCCTTACTGGATGCAATGGATAACTGGAACAAAGGTACACATGGTCGTAGTGGCTTGATTGATAAGGTGAAAGCCTCCACCACTACAGAAGAACAAGCCGAAGATGTGTTGCTGGCTTTCTTGAAAAAACATGTGCCTGAAGGTGCTTCCCCTTTGTGCGGTAACACGATTAGCCAAGACCGACGCTTTATGTACAAGTACATGCCTCGTCTGGAGCAATACTTCCATTATCGTAATCTGGACGTCAGTACCTTAAAGGAATTGGCGCGACGTTGGAAGCCTGAAGTGGTAAGTAGCTTTGTAAAACACAGCCGTCACGAAGCATTGGCTGACATTTACGAATCCATTGATGAATTAAAGCACTACCGAGAGCACTTCCTGAAAGTGTAAGTGTCACAGTAGGCAGAGGGACTATACATGGGTAGCATTGCGGGAATAGGTACCGACATTACGTATGTATCACGCATACAGGCTGCATATGAACGCCGGCCTGATCGCTTTGTGCAACGTATTCTGGGGCCAGAAGAACAAGTGGTGTTTGCGCGGCGAGCTGAGCGCGATATGCGACGCGGCATGCGCTATCTGGCAACCCGATTTGCCGCTAAAGAGGCTTTTTCTAAAGCGGTAGGCTTGGGAATGCGTATGCCGATGGCATGGTCGCGAATGCAAGTGTTAAATGCTCCCAGTGGTAAACCTACGGTGGTGCTAGCAGAACCGCTGGCACACTGGTATAACCAACGTTTTGGTGCTGCGCATGTCAGTCTGACCGATGAGTCTGATTTAGTGATGGCATTTGTGATTGTGGAAAGTCAGACCTAATGACTAAAAGTGGAAACATCAGCATGAAGCAAAGTGAGCAGAGCTCAGTGTTGTTACCCGGTCCAGTAATGGTGGATGTAGCGGGTACTGAATTAACCGAAGCAGAACGTCAGCGGTTGCAGCACCCTCTGGTAGGGGGCGTGATTCTATTTGCACGCAACTTCAATTCGCGTGAGCAACTGACTGCATTATGTGACGCTATACATGCGTCCAGAGATGAGCCGTTGCTGATTGCCGTGGATCACGAAGGTGGTCGTGTGCAACGTTTCAAAACAGATGGCTTTACCGTGCTTCCAGCGATGCGTCATTTGGGTACGCTCTGGGAAAAAGATGCCAAAGCAGCGGCTGAAATGGCGGCGGCTGTTGGGTATGTCTTGGCTGCTGAGCTACGTGCTTGTGGCGTAGATATGAGCTTTACGCCTGTGCTGGACTTGGATTGGGGTGTGAGTGGGGTAATTGGTAACCGTGCTTTCCACCGAGATCCTAAAGCAGTAGCGATGTTGGCTACTGGTTTGGTACAGGGCTTGCATCGTGCCGGGATGGCCAGTTGTGGTAAACATTTCCCCGGTCACGGTGCGGTAGAGGCTGATTCTCATCATGAGATCCCGGTGGACGAGCGCGATCTAGAGCAAATCTTGAATGATGATGCGGCGCCTTATGGTTGGTTGGGGGCGATGGTGCTAGATAGCGTTATGCCTGCACACGTGATTTACCCCAAAGTAGACGATAAGCCTGCTGGTTTTTCTCGCTACTGGCTGCAGCGCGTATTGCGTAAGGCGTTGGGTTACGAGGGCGTCATCTTCTCGGATGACCTGACCATGGAAGGCGCAACCGTAGCGGGTGATATTTTGGCTAGAGCTGAAGCAGCTCTAGGTGCAGGTTGCGACATGGTATTGGTATGCAATAGACCTGATTTGGCTGATGAACTGCTGCAGCGTTTACAGCATACCTCTGACCCAGAGTCTGTGCAGCGTATACGCCGTCTGCGTTGTTTGGAGCCAGCTTTGGCGTGGGATGATTTGCAGTCTGATGAATACTACCAGCATGCCAGAGAGCTTCAATCTCAAATCGTTTCTAGCTGAACTGCCTAATTTACCGGGTGTCTACAGACATCTGGATGAAGAAGGTACGGTGCTTTACGTAGGCAAAGCCAAAGATCTGAAAAAACGCGTCAGTTCGTATTTTCAGAAGAATTTGGCTAGCCCGCGTATTGCCCACATGGTGGCGCGCATTGCTCGTATTGAAGTGACGATTACACCTAGCGAAGCCGAGGCGCTGTTGCTAGAAAATAATCTGATCAAGCGTTTGCGCCCACGCTACAACATCCTGTTTAGGGATGATAAGTCGTACCCTTATTTGCAGCTAAGTGCCCACGAGGCACCACGTATTGCCTACTACCGAGGTAACACCAATGTAGGCGGGCAATTTTTTGGGCCGTATCCCAATGCGTGGGCGGTACGAGAAACCATACAAATTCTACAGCGTGTATTCCAGCTACGTACCTGTGAGGACGGGGTGTACGCACACCGTTCACGTCCCTGTTTGTTGCATCAAATCCAACGATGTACGGCGCCCTGTGTGGGCAACATCTCTGTGGAAGACTATCAAGCCGATGTAAAACGAGCTGTGCGCTTCTTGTCCGGGCAAGCCAATGAGGTATTGCAGGAAATAGAAGAGCGCATGCAAGAGGCTTCTGAGCAGTTTGAGTTTGAGCAAGCGGCCGTATTGCGCGATCAAATGCGAGCGTTATCTACCGTGTTGCAACAGCAGACTATGGAGCATGCTGGCACGGATGATTTGGATGTGATTGCAGTCATCAGCGAAGAAGGTAAGGTATGCGTCAACTTAGCGATGGTGCGTGGCGGACGTCACCTAGGAGATAGAGCATTTTTCCCAACTCAGGTACAAGACGATACGCCAGAAGATGTATTGGCTGCATTCATTAGCCAGCACTATATAGAACGTCCTTTACCTCCTGTGTTGGTGGTATCACACCGGTTGTTAGATACTGCTATTTTGGACATGCTCAAAGAGCAAACAGGCAAAGAAACACGATTACTGATTCGTCCTCAGGGCGTGCGTAAAGCATGGTTAGAGCAAGCGTTGAAAAATGGCGAGCTGGCCTTGACGCGTAGGCTGAATGAATCCATGACTAAAGCTGCGCGCACCCTAGATCTGGCGTCGGTGTTGGGGTTGGATACTGATGATGAGGCATTGGAAGCGCTGACTATTGAGTGTTTCGATATTAGTCATACGGCAGGTGAGGCGACTCAAGCGTCATGTGTGGTGTATAGGCATCATGATATGCAGCCCACTTTATATAGGCGTTACAACATCGCGGGAATCACTCCCGGGGATGATTATGCAGCAATGCGTCAGGTGTTATTTAGACGTTACGAGCGTGTGGCAGAAGGTCAGGCAACCTTACCAGATGTAGTGCTGGTGGATGGTGGTAAAGGCCAGATATCCATGGCAAAACAAGTATTTAACGAGCTTGGTTTAGATACGAATGTGTTGGTGGGGGTGGCCAAAGGCGAAGGGCGTAAAGTAGGGCTTGAGACCCTGATCTTTGCCGATGGCAGGCCCGAGCTGCGCTTGGGTGTAGCGTCTCCTGCCTTAATGTTAGTGGCTGAAGCGCGCGATGAAGCACACCGTTTTGCCATTACCGGGATGCGAGCCCGTCGCGCAAAGTCTAGGAATGTGTCACGATTAGAAGATATAGAAGGCGTAGGAGCAAAACGCCGGCAACGCTTGTTAGCACGCTTTGGTGGGTTTACAGGCGTAGTAAATGCGAGCATAGATGATTTAGCTTCTGTTGAAGGAATATCTGCTGCATTAGCTGAGCGTATCTACTATGCTTTACGTTGATGTTTTGTAATACCGAGTTAGCCACATGATGATGCCTCTTACTTTTCCCATGGCCCTGACCTGGTTGAGAATCCTGATGATCCCGCTAGTACTGGCGTTGTTTTTCTTGCCAGAAAGCTGGATGAACATACATTCGCGTGATGTATTAGCCTGTGGCGCTTTCATTGTGGCCGCTATCACGGATTGGTTCGATGGTTGGCTTGCGCGACGCTGGAATCAGACCTCAGCCTTTGGTGCGTTTCTGGATCCTGTTGCCGACAAGTTAATGGTATCGGCTGCATTGCTGGTATTGGTGGATTTGGGGCGTGTAGGTTTTGTTATCGCCTTTATTATTATTGGTCGAGAGATCGCCATTTCAGCCTTGCGTGAGTGGATGGCACAAATGGGTGCTAGTAGTAGCGTGGCGGTGAATTGGTTGGGTAAGTTCAAAACAGCAGCGCAGATGCTCGCTATCCCGTGTTTGTTGTACTGGGAAAACTACGAAGGCATACCTGTGGGCATTATTGGGCAGGTGTTAATCATCATCGCGGCGATCCTGACAGTGTGGTCCATGTGCTATTACTTGAAGAAAGCCTGGCCTGAAATAGCCCGTAAGAGTTAATGCCATGGCTGTATCAGAGCTGACCGCAGAAGAGGCCGTTGATCGTAAACAAGACTGGAGCATCATTAGCCTTATAGGTGTGGTGCATGCCAGTTCACACTTTTTTCAATTGCTGCTGCCCACACTCTACGTGTTCTTGGCGCGCGAGTTTGGCTTTGACTATGTAGAGCTGGGCGCATTAGCCACCACGTTTTTTGTGGTGTCTTGCTTGGGGCAGGCAAGTTCTGGGTTTATCGTTGATCGCATAGGCCCCATTCCGGTATTGCTATTTGGTTTGGGCGGCTTTGTGGTTTCCGGCATTATGATTGGTTTTGCTACCAGTTATTGGATGCTGTGGTTAGCGGCTGCTATTGGTGGTGCAGGTAACTCCATTTTTCACCCAGTAGACTACTCCATCATTAATCACCGTATCAGTGCCAGACGTTTAGGTCACGCATTTAGCGTGCATGGCCTAACGGGTAATTTGGGCTGGGCATTAACCCCTTTATTTGTGGCAGCTATTGCCTCGGATCATGGCTGGCGAGCTGCCGCTTTTTCGGCGGCAGGATTAGTTGCGGTGGTGTGGTGTGCTGCATTCTTGGGTAGACACCTACTAGCCGGTCAGCATAAGCAGCAGCAAGAGGAAGTAGCGCAAGAGCTTTCCTCAGAAAAATCTTTAGCGCGTGAGGGTGTTTGGCAAACTCTGAAAATATTGTGTAAGCAACCTGCGTTGTGGGGCGCTTTCTTGTTTTTCGCCTTTTCCTCTATGGCGTTGTCGTCTGTGCAGAACTACACCATCCCTATGTTGGGTAGTGTCTATCATATTGATCCGGTAGTAGCAGGTACAGCGCTGTCTGCTTATATGGTAACAGCAGCCGTGGGGATGTTGGCGGGTGGCTTCTTGGTTGGAGCCGATACACGTAGCGAGCGCACGGTATTTTTATCCCTGTGTTTTGCTGGGTTGATGTTGGTGCTGCTGGGGTCAGGGGTATTGAGTTCGTCAGTGGCCGTTGTGATGGTAGGGCTGGCGGGTTTCTTCTCTGGTGTGGCTGCACCATCGCGTGACATGTTGATTAGACGTGTGACCCCTAAAGGGGCAACGGGCACTGTATATGGTTTGGTGTACTCCGGCATGGATGTGGGTTCGTCATTGGCGCCGCTGATGTTCGGTGCTATGTTGGATGCCGGTTTGAATAGAGGTCCATGGTTTGGAGCCGCTGTGGCATTTTGTATTTCTGCCTCGATGGCAGTGTGGATTGCACGGGCAGCCGAGAAGAAATAACCTCATAGCCTGTGCTCTCTATATAGATAGAGAGTAGTAGGCTGTTGTAAAGAAACACCTCAAAAATTGGAATAGCACCAATTTTTGAGGTGTTTCTTTATTTCCTATTATTTTTCGGTACAAAAAGGTTCGTTTTTCATATTGTGGTTATATCATTCCGCATGGTGAAAAACCAATGGCGCACCGCACAATAAAATTTCCCATAAACAAAAATATGATTTCAT
>SRSN01000062.1 GCA_004791645.1 Alcaligenaceae bacterium 429 | reverse complement strand
ACATATAATGGTGTAAATAAATATTACAAATACGGTGTAGGGGGAGTGATGCGGCAAAATATTCGGCAAATGCGGTAATGTAGGTAGGCTGGGTGTAGGCTTGATCGGTACTCAAATAATGACAGGAGAGTGGCATGCTCAATCTAGTGGTGGCACCTGCGGACGCAGGGATAGATGTTCCGCGCCAGATCTCTATACGCGGGGCAGTTCCAGGTGAAACTGTCGCTATCAGTGCTTCAACGGTAAGGCGGGGCGTGCGCTGGACTAGTTATGCAGAGTTTGTGGCAGATGATAGAGGGTACGTAGAGCTGGCTAAGCAAGTGCCTGAGTCCGAAGACAGCACCTATGATGTGGCCGATGCAATGGGCTTAATTTGGTCGCAGTTACCGCAGGTAGAAATGGCTCGCGAGGTATTTAATCAATCGGTGTTCGATCCGCTGGTCACCACTATAGGTGTGCGTAGCGGTGTGAATGATGTGAGCGCTACCTTAATACAGCGAGTCGCTGCAGCAGGTGTGAAGCGCATCGAAGTAGAAGAAGATGGCGTCTACGGCGTATTGTTTCTACCCGAGGGCGCTCTCCCTTGCCCTGCAGTAATGGTGCTGGGTGGTTCAGAGGGTGGCGTGCAAGAGCATCAAGCCGCGCTTTATGCATCACATGGTTATGCGGCCTTGGCATTGGGCTACTTTAGGGTGCCTGGGCGCTCTGATTACATCTCTCATACTGATCTAGAGTATTTTCAGCAGGCATTAGCGTGGTTACGTACACGCGTGCAGCCTCTGAACGACTTTGTGGCTATCAGTGGCTTTTCCAGAGGGGCTGAGCTTGCCCTATTGTTAGCCGCTACGTATCCCCAAGCGGTGTCAGCCGTGATTGCATTTGCTCCCAGTGCTTTTGTGCACAGCTCACAAAATGCGGCTGATCCTGATGAGGGTAGAGAAGCGCCAGCATGGTTATTGCAGGGCGAGCCTTTGTGTCATCTTTGGCAAAATAATAGTCATGCTTCTTGGGATGCGTTTGATAGCAGCGTGCCACATAGGCATGAGTTGGCCATACAGACAGCACTGCAAGATATAGCGGCTATGGATGCTGCACGTATTCCTGTAGAGCGCATACAAGGGCCTGTGTTGTTGTCATCAGGTACCGATGATGGGGTGTGGCCTGCCAGCCGTTTTTGTCAGATGGTGGTAGATCGATTGGCATCCAGGGCTGAACCCGCGCTGGTGAAATGGATTAACACACCGCATGCTGGCCATGCCATACGTTTTCCGTACGTGCCTACGTCGCAATCTACCTATTTGCATCCCATTTCTAGATTGTTATGCACGACCGGTGGGCAGCCTTATGCCGATGCATGGGCTGGGCGTGAGTCTTGGGCTGCCGTTCTAGAGTTTCTGCGTACTGTCAGCCAATAACGATGGCGCAAAAAATACAGCCCTTCATTGTGAAGGGCTGTATAGGTTTGAGCAGCAAACACTCAAGGGTGATTAGGCAAATACGTAGAAGCGTTCTGCATCATCCATGAAAGTTTTGTCACCAATCTCTTGCTCGTGAGAGCCAAATGGCATTTGTGCACGCAGTTTCCACGATGCAGGCAAGTTCCACTCTTTAGCGGCCGCTTCGTCTGGCAGAGGGTTGTAGTGCTGCAAGCTGGCGCCAATATCAGCCTCTGCCAATGCTGTCCACACAGCCAACTGAGCCATACCACTAGCTTGCTCAGACCAGATAGGGAAGTTGTCTGCATAGGCCGCAAACTTCTCTTGCAAGCCACGTACGGTGTCTTGATCTTCATAGAACAACACAGTACCTGCACCGGCGGCGAAGCTATTGATTTTGGCTTCGGTAGGAGCAAACGACTCGGCAGGAACAATACGGCGCAATTCAGCTTTCACGATGTCCCAGAATTTCTCGCTTTCTTTGCCAAACAAGATCACAGCGCGGGAGCTTTGTGAGTTGAAAGAAGAAGGCGACAGACGAATAGCATCTTGGATCAGGGTAGTCACGTCAGCTTGTGACATAGGCAGTGTTTTGCCCAAAGCGTATTGTGTGCGACGGTTTTTTAGTGCGGCAAGGTAGGTGTTGCTCATGGTGATGTTCCTGTTTGAGTGTTTGGTCAAAAATAGCGGGTAATAATAACGGTTAATTCACAGCAGGTGCATCTACAAATACCAACTCAGCATCTTCGATGGCTGTGATACGTATCGTAGATTCTTGGTGAATGGCGGCCCCATCTCTGGCATTCAGAATCAGGTTGTCATTCACTTTCACCTGACCGCTGGCGGGTACTAAGTAGCCATACCGTTCTGGTGACGCAAAATCATAGTCAATGCTTTCACCGGCTTTGAGGGTGGCGCCTAATACGCGAGCATTGGTGCGTATAGGTAGGGCATCTCCATCTTCAGCGAAGCCACTGGCCAGTACCACAAACCGGTTGGCGCGATCATCTTTAGGAAAGGGTCTAGCGCCCCAAGACGGTGCTACACCGCGTTGGGTGGGCAGAATCCAAATCTGGAAGATGCGTGTAGTAGTAGGCTCTAGGTTGTACTCAGAATGCACAATGCCAGTGCCTGCGCTCATAACTTGCACATCACCCGCTTCGGTGCGACCTTGGTTGCCCAGGTTGTCTTGGTGCGTGATGGCACCTTCACGTACATAGGTAATGATTTCCATGTCTGAGTGAGGGTGTGGCGGAAAGCCGGTGCTCGATTCGATGGTATCATCGTTCCAGACACGTAGAGCGCCCCAGTGCATCCGTTTAGGGTCGTAATACTCAGCAAAGGAAAAGTGATGTTTAGCATCTAGCCAGCCGTGGTGTGCGCCACCTAAGCTAGTAAAAGGACGATGTTCAATCATGGCTGCTCCTTGTCAGAACAATCTTTATCATGTGTCTAGTGTACGAGTCCAAAACTCCACTGAGAATCCAAAATCAGGAATAGCATCCTTTCCATTTTTGATGTGATCACTAGAATAAGTGGGTAGATACATGAAATTTTTGCTGTTAACCACATGAGAAAACTACCAGATCTTGAGGCGTGGGCTATCTTTGCTACTGTGGCTTCCACGGGGTCGTTTGCGCGCGCAGCAGAAGAGTTATCGTTATCTCCTGCGACAGTCTCCAAAGCGATTACCCGATTAGAACAGCGTATGAAAACCATGCTGTTTCATCGTACTTCGCGCAGCATGTCACTGACTGAAAGTGGGCATGTGGCATTAGAGCGTGCTACCCGTATATTGGAAGAGGGTGAAGCTGTAGAGGCCGAGATCACTGAGCAGTCACAAAGCTTGCGTGGCATGATTCGAGTGTCTGCGCCTATGTCTTTTGGTCTGTCTAGTTTGGCGCCGTTATTGCCTACGTTTTTAAAAGCTAATCCTGAAGTGGAGCTAGATATACAGTTCAATGATGAGCATGTAGATCTAGTGGCCGAGGGTTTTGATGTGGCGGTGCGTATTTCAAACTTGGTGGATTCCAGTTTGTTGGCGCGTAATATCTGCAAAGTACGTATTTTGTTGGTGGGGGCGCCCGCCTATTTAAAAGAGTACGGCGAGCCCAAACACCCTATGGAGTTGGCACATCACAAGGCCTTGCTTTACACCTACTCCAAAGCGGGTATGAGCTGGCGTTTCAAGCACCCAATAAAAGGCGAATTCGTGCAGCATTTGCCACCAGTATCGTTGCGTGCCAATAACTCTGATGGATTGCAGCCAGCTTTGTTGGATGGGTTGGGGCTGGCATTGTTGCCTGACTTCTTGGTATGGCAGCATCTGCAAAGCGGTGAGTTGCGTCATGTGATGCAAGATTGGGAAGCCGAGTCTGTTTCGCTGTCATTGGTGACGCCACCAGGTCGCAAGCGACCCATGCGGGTACAGGTATTTATGGATTACTTGGCTAGTAGTTTGGCTCAGGCGCCGTGGGTGCGGGCTGAATAATTACCAGATCAGGAGGCTATGGTGTCCAGACATGCTTTCAGCATAAAGCGCATAGCTGATTTAGGTATTGAGATTGTAGAAGCCGAGAGCGGCCGTCATTTTGCTAAGCATGTGCATGAGCAGTACGGCATAGGAATGCTTATTCAGGGCGCGCAGCGTTCCTCAAGTGGTAGGGGGCAAGTTGAGGCGACTGCGGGTGATTTGATTTCTGTGAATCCTGCTGAGGTGCATGATGGTATGCCTATAGGGGATGTGCGTAGGTGGCACATGCTGTACTTTGATCCGGCGATTATTGCTACGCAATTCACAGAGATAACAGCAGATACGGGGTTTGCTTGGCATGAGTTCGCGTACCCAGTCTTAACGCGGCCGTATGCGGCAGAACGGTTTAGTGCCTTGTATAGTGCTTTAACCAAACCGCTTACGCATCCTATGCATTTGGCTTTGGAAGAGCATTTGCTCTTGTTGCTGGAGTTATTTGTAGATAGGCCTATCCCTGCTTCGTCGCTATTGGGTAGCGCTGCTTCTAAGGCGCAAAACATGATTGATGATGATCCTCTGGCTGAACTGTCTTTAGCGAAGTTGGCGAATGAGGCGGGCTTAAGTCGTTTCCAATTAGTGCGTGCTTTTTCTCGACTGACAGGCTTAACGCCGCATGCTTATGTGGTGCAGAAACGAGTGCATTTGGCCAAGCGTTTGATTAGCAAAGGTGTGGCGTTGGCCGAGGCTTCGTATGCCAGTGGCTTTTCAGATCAAAGTCATATGACACGGCATTTTGTGCGCAGCTTTGGGTTCTCACCCGGTTTATATGCACGGCGCTGTTCGTAGTGCGGCTGCAATTTCGTCCAAGATACGCTGAACACATACTGAGATAGTGAGGCCTTCATTGTGATGGAGGCTTTTGTATGAGTATGGAGTTTGTGCTGACTTCGTTAATGATTATTGTGTCGCCAGGGATTGGCGTGATCTATACGATTGCGGCGGGGTTGTCGGGTGGTTTGCGTGCCAGCATGGTGGCAGCCCTAGGTTGTACTTTAGGGATTGTTCCGCATGTGTTGGTGGCAATAAGCGGGTTAGCCGTGGTGCTGCATACTAGTGCAATGGCATTTCAGCTGCTTAAGTATGTGGGAGTGGTGTATTTGATCTACATGGCCATAGCTATGTTGCGGGCACGGGGCGCATTGCGTTTCGAAGATGCGCCGGTAGAGCGGTCAAACAAAGGTGTGATTCTTTCCGCTGTCTTGATTAATCTGCTGAATCCCAAGCTGTCGATTTTCTTTTTTGCGTTCTTGCCGCAGTTTGTGCGTGTGGATGCAGCAATGCCTATGAACCAAATGCTATGGCTGAGTGCTGTGTTTATGCTGATGTCGCAGTTGGTTTTTATGCTGTATGGTGCGTGTGCGGTGAGCGTGAGGCGCTATGTCATTACCAATGAGCGTGTGCAAGTATGGATGCGACGTGTATTCGGTGCTGCTTTCTTGGGGCTTTCGATGCAGTTAGCGTTAACGCAGCGATAAAGAGTACAGGCTTGCGGAAGTGTGTGGGGGGGGCTAGAAAAGAAAAAAGCCTTTGATTTCTCAAAGGCTTTTTCTGAATTCTTGGCGGAGCGGACGGGACTCGAACCCGCGACCCCCGGCGTGACAGGCCGGTATTCTAACCAACTGAACTACCGCTCCAGCAGTAGTATGTTTGAAGCTTTGCCAAAATAATTTTTGGCGTCCCCACGGGGATTCGAACCCCGGTACCTACCGTGAAAGGGTAGTGTCCTAGGCCTCTAGACGATGGGGACTTTAGGACTTCAACCAGCTAAGAAAAAGAGTATAGCAACGATTTCTTTTTCATGTCAACATTTTTATGCGATATTGTTAACTATTTTTATAAAAGTAGCCATAGCAATGACATTGTTGGTGCGGGTGACTCTTGAACGCAGCTTCTGCACCGGTTTGTGCTTGGTTTTGGTTCGGCTGGTGCGCATAAAAAGTAGTGATGGCTGCTTTACTGAGCGGGATGCGATAATCTGTGTCCCATCTCTGGGTTGGTGGTCAAGTTAGAGCAGAGTGAAGGAAGTAAATAATGCGAAACGGATATGGCAATAAACGCGAAAAAACTGTGCAGCCAGTGGCTAAGCGCAGTAGGTTGATTGTGTTGAATAAGCCGTATGGTGTGTTGACGCAATTCAGTGATGATCAAGGTAGGCAAACATTAGCGGATTATGTGCCCGTAAAAGAGGTGTATCCGGCAGGGCGTCTTGATAGGGATAGCGAAGGGCTGTTGTTGCTGACGAATGATGGGCGTTTGCAAGCGCGCATTGCAGAACCACGCCATAAAATGTCTAAAACTTATTGGGCGCAGGTAGAGGGGGCGGCAACGGAGCAGCAGCTACAACAGTTGCGACAAGGTGTGTTACTTAAAGATGGTATGACTCAGCCCGCGAAGGCGGAGTTACTGAATGACCCCGAGCTTTGGCCGCGTAATCCACCCATACGATATAGAGCGAGTATTCCAACAAGCTGGATTAGTCTAACGATTAGCGAAGGTAAAAACCGACAAGTGCGACGTATGACGGCTGCGGTGGGATTGCCAACCTTACGTTTGGTGCGAGTGCGTATTGGTGAATGGCAATTGGATGGCTTGCAACCTGGGGAATGGCGCGAAGTTATGCTGTAGTGGGCAGGGCTTGTTGCTTTGGCTCGTGGCTAGCTACGCCGTGAGAATGCTCTGCTGTGGCAATGGGTAAGTGAGCGGGAAAGAAGCGCCAAGCAACTAAGGGGATCACGCATGTGGTGGTGATTTCTATAGAGCGTAGAAAACAAAAAAGCCTTTGATTTCTCAAAGGCTTCTTTTAAATTCTTGGCGGAGCGGACGGGACTCGAACCCGCGACCCCCGGCGTGACAGGCCGGTATTCTAACCAACTGAACTACCGCTCCAGCAGTAGTATGTTTAACTCTTTACCAAAGCAAGCTTTGGCGTCCCCACGGGGATTCGAACCCCGGTACCTACCGTGAAAGGGTAGTGTCCTAGGCCTCTAGACGATGGGGACGTAGGACTTAAACTGCTTCTTCGTTTTTTTGGTGGAGGTAAGCGGGATCGAACCGCTGACCTCTTGCATGCCATGCAAGCGCTCTCCCAGCTGAGCTATACCCCCCTTAGATGTTTGCATTTCACTGCTGCATCAACGAAGAAATGAAATTATGCATGAGTTTTAGAGTTTGTGCAAGTTTTTTGATAAAAAGGCCTAAAACCTCTCCAGTGAATTTGGTTTGTAGTTTTTTGACACATTTTTTAGGGTTAAGAAATCAAATCTGACAAAAATAGTTAAGAAACCATCAAAGAGGCCGTTATCAGGTGGAGTTCGTTCTTTTGACTCGCTATAGCCTGCTGTATCTTCTGTACTCCGTTTTTAGGCTCTGTAGGCTATTCAGGGTTGTGTGGTTGGCAACGCTGATTCACGCGCATCTTTTTACTCCGCGATTTTTTGCATCACGAATGAAAAAACTTGATTCTTGCTCTGATGATTTCTCCAGTACAACATTAGTAGAGTTGGCGGAGGTGTTACGACAACAGTCGTCGGCTCAGAGCAGCTTAGAACACATGGTGTCTAAATTGCTGAGTACAGCCCTGCTTGGGGTGGCAGTGGTGCAGCGCGATAGTTTTCTGTTTGCTAATTCAGTATTGCAGCACATGCTGGATAGTGCAGAGGGAACACTCAAGCAAACCTTGAACTATTCCTCCTTGCGACTGCAGCCTTATGCGTTGCCAGCGTGTGCGGGGAAAACAGAAAAGGTAGCGCATTCAATAGAAGATGTGCATTACGAGTGTAGATGGCAAACGCCTAAAGGTAAGTTGCTTGATGTAGAGGTGTACTCGGTTGTAGTCCCTTGGGGAGAAGATCAAGCATCTATTGTGTTGGTGAACGATATTAGTGTTCGCAAACAGTACGAAGCGTCTGCCAGATTAGCAGGGCTAGTGTATGAGAGTACCTCTGAAGCTATTGTGGTGACCGATGAAGACGGCATCGTGGTGGATGCGAACCCGGCATTCAGTGCTATTACTGGTTATGCCATTGATGAGGTGCTAGGGCAGAGGTTGAATATTTTGGCGTCCGGCAAACAAAGTCCCCAGTTCTATCAAAAAATGTGGGCGGAGCTGGCTGAGTCTGGCCAATGGCAGGGAGATATTTGGAATCGCCGTAAAAATGGCGAAGAATATGCCGAGCGTTTACACATTAGTACGAGCTGGAACCCTGACGGTACGGTGTATAGGCGCATAGGCGTTTTTTCTGACATTACAAGTCATAAAAAACGCGAAGCCTTGGTGTGGCGTCAGGCTAATTATGATCATTTGACCAATTTGCCTAATCGGCAGCGTTTCCAAGGCCGTTTGCATGAGGCCATGCAGAAATCCATTCAGGAAGGTAGCCCCTTTGCGCTGATCTTCCTGGATCTGGATATGTTCAAAGATGTGAATGACACCTTGGGGCATAACGTAGGCGATGAGTTGCTGAAAGAAGTGGGTAGGCGATTACAAACTTGCGTGCGAGATACCGATGCCGTAGCGCGATTAGGTGGCGATGAGTTCACAGTGATTGTTGCGGGCGTAGAAGATTTATCGGTAGTAGAGCGAATTTGCCAGCAGATACTAGGCACATTGGCGAAGCCATACAAGTTAGGTGAAGAAGTGGCGATGATTTCTGCCAGCTTAGGCGTCACGATGTATCCGGCCGATGCTAACGATGCAGGTGAGCTGCTCAAAAATGCTGACATGGCTATGTACGCTGCCAAAGAGTGCGGGCGCAATCAATACTGTTTCTTCTTACCGGCGATGCGAGAAGCGGTGCAAGCACGTGTACAGTTTTCGCGTGATTTACATATTGCGTTGGCTGAAAACCAGTTTAGGCTGTACTACCAACCCATTATTGATGTGCAAACTGGTAAGGTGTGCAAGGCAGAAGCCTTGATACGTTGGTTGCATCCAGAGTTAGGCTTAGTGCCACCATCGGAGTTTATCCCGTTTGCGGAAGATTCTGGTTTGATCGTAGAGATAGGTAACTGGGTGTTCAATGCGGCAGTAGATCAGGCTGTGGCATGGCAGTCTTTTGGTAAAGATTTTCAGATCAGTGTGAATGTGTCTCCGGCCCAGTTTTACGCGAATGGTGTGAACCCTAAAGATTGGCTGCAACGTATAGAATCAGCCGGTCTGGATATGTCGTCTATAGTGATAGAGATCACTGAGCGCTTGCTGTTGGATACCAATGCCAACGTCACCAAGATTTTGCGGGTGTTCCGGGATGCCGGTATTGCTATCGCCTTGGATGACTTCGGCACGGGTTTCTCGTCACTTACCTACTTGAAACGTTATCCCATCAATTTCATCAAGATTGACCAGTCTTTTGTGCGCAATATTGAGCCTGGTTCGGAAGACCAAGCCTTATGTGATGCCATGATTGTGATGGCGCATAAGTTGGGTATGGAGGTCATTGCTGAGGGCGTGAGTGCAGAGGTGCAGCTAAGCTTACTGCAAGATGCTGGCTGTGATTACTTGCAAGGCTTTTTATTCTGCCCACCTGTGCCTGCCGAGCAGTTTCAACAGTGGATGCAAAACTGGCGTTATCAGTAACGCCAGTTTATTGCCTAGATTAGTCTTGGGTGGAGCGACGGCGCAGTATGCGTCCTGCTCCTGCAAGCACACACACTAAGAGCGAGAACGCAATAATAGGCGTATTGCCCCAGCGTACGTACGGGGTAAGCCCGCTCATGCCTTGGATTTCCACATCCAAGATGGCTCGTTGATTTGGTGTCACCATGGCGATAATCGCACCAGTATGATCAACGGCTGCTGTGGCACCAGTATTGGTTGCGCGCAGCATAGGTCTAGCAGTTTCCATTGCTCTTACTCTGGACATCTGCAGATGCTGGCGCAACGCCCACGAGTCGCCAAACCAGGCTAGATTGCTACTGTTGATCAGTAGGTTGGCACCGTTATCGTATTCTGCAGGTTGTACTGCGCGGATAATCTCTTCACCAAACACGTCTTCGTAGCAGATGTTAGGAGCAATCAATAGATTGTTTAGGGAAAAGTTACGTTGACGTGTGTCACCACGAGCAAATTCACCTAAAGGAATTTGCATCATATCGATGAACCAACGGAAGCCTTGGGGTACGAACTCACCAAAAGGCACCAAGTGGTACTTGTTGTACTGCATGGTTTGGCGCTGCAGTATTTCTGCCGCAGTGGTGTCTGGCCCAATCGTGATCAAACTGTTGGTGTAGTAAGACGGATTGTTGGGGTCGGACATAGGCACGCCCAGAATCAGCGTCGCGTTTTGTCGCTTAGCAATATCAATCCAGACCTGCCATTCTTGCTCAGGGATTAAATACTGCATCATGGGTACAACGGTTTCAGGCAGCACAATGATTTGTGGCTCAGCACCGGGCTCTTTGGGTGGCAGCGCACTCATGTGTTGATAGGAGCGAATGCCATCTAGCAGGTGTTGCGGGTCGAACTTTTGTGACTGTGGCACATTGCCTTGGACCAGCCTGGCTAATATGGGCGAGCCTTCTGCCTTTGCCCACTCTATTTGTTGCCAATATAAGCTTGCAGCTCCAATGAATATGCTCACCAACAACGCAACAGCAGGTGATTTTTTCTGCATTTGCGATGGTGTTAAGAGGCTGAGTGCAGCGGCACAAAAAGCGGCGCTCCAGCTAATGGCATAGCTACCCAATATGGCAGCCCACCCCGCAAAGAAACCATCTACGTGAGCGTAAGCGATGTTAAGCCACGGAAAACCTGTTAGCAGGCTACCGCGTAACCACTCAAAGAGCGTCCATACCGATGCGGTGATCGTGGCTAGCAGCAGGGCTTGTAACCAAGGGCGCCCACGGCGTGGTTGCAGCAGGCGTATAAGCCAGATAGCAGCAACCATAAAGAAGGCTAGGGCGGCGGCTAACAACGCCACAGCAAGCACGGCAAGTGCAGGGTGCAAATGGCCGAAGTCGTGCATGCTGATGTAGAGCCAATACAGCCCAGTCGCAAAATTACCTACCCCAAATAGCCATGCTTGTAGCAACGCTTGTCGTGTGCTGTTGGCGTTAATGCTGCAGGCAAATAAAACGGCCAATGTAATGAGTTGGACAAAAGGTAGAGCCTGCAGAGGCAGTGGGTCAGGTGCAAAGCTGGTGGCATGTACGACACCAGCTAGCAGCACTAAAAAGTAATTGGATTGCCGTGACTTAGAGGAACTGACGTTCATGGCGTAGGAATAGAGGAGTCGTCCGTGTTCGGGAGGTCGCGTTGTACGTGCAGCCATAGTGCCCGTTTAGGGTCAGCACGTAAGACAGTAAAACGTAGACCTTGGCTTGTTAGGGTTTCGCCACGACGGGGAATGTGTCCTAATTCGGCGCCTAGCCAACCACCTACGGTGTCGAATTCGTCGTCGGTAAGATGTGTGCCGAATGCATCGTTGAAATCTTCGATTTCGGTAATCGCCATCACACGCCAGCCGTTGTGGCCAGTTTGGAAGATGGTTTGTTCGGCTTCGTCATCGTATTCGTCTTCGATGTCACCAACGATTTGCTCTAACACGTCTTCCATGGTGATCAAGCCGGCAGTGCTGCCGTGCTCATCAATGACGATGGCGATGTGGTTTCGGCTGACACGGAACTCGTGCAGCAGAACGTTTAAGCGTTTGGTCTCAGGGATAAAGACGGCTGGTCTTACCAAAGGTCGCAAATCAATGCCTGGGTTGGCAATGGAGAGCAAGAGATCTTTGGCTAATAAGATACCAATGATGTTGTCCCTGTCATTTTCATACACCGGGAAACGGGAACGACCTGTTTCGATGATGATAGGCAGCAGTTCTGCTAGAGGGGTGGAAATATCCAGTAGGTCGATTTTTGCGCGGGGAACCATGATGTCTGCCACAGTTTTGCTGGCAACATCCAGTGCACCGGAGATCATGGCAGCGGCTTCGCTGTCTATGATGCCTCGTTGTTGGGCACTTTGAAGTATCGCTTTGATGTCTTCGCGATCTTCGGGTTCAGGGCGGCGTTTAAATATCCCACTTAAACGGGATAGACGCTTCTTCTTTCGGGGCTCAGGGTCTGATGAATGTGAGTCTGACATTGTCCATTGGACGCGTAATTAAAACACTGAGCATAACCGAAACAGCGGGCAAGTAATAGTTATTTTGCCAGATAAGGGTTAGGGATTTTCAGTAATTGAAGAATCTCTATTTCCAAACTTTCCATATCTTCCGCATCTTCTGGGTCAATATGATCGTAACCCAGAGCGTGCAACACACCGTGCACGGTGAGGTGTGCAGCGTGTTGTAAAAGTGTTTTCTTTTGTTCTACCGCCTCGCGTTTCAGTACCTCATCACAGATGATGATGTCGGCAGTAATACGCTGGTTTTCGTCTACGCCATACTCAAAAGTCAGTACGTTGGTCGCGTAGGCTTTGTCACGGTATTGACCGTTCAGTTCGGTCATTTCTTCTGGGCCCACCATACGCAGTGCAAATTGAGCACAGGTAAAAGGAGGTTCTTCTCCGGCTTCGTGGTAGACGGCTACGGCGTTATCCAGTGCTTTTTGTACCCAGTTGCGCAAGCGCCAGCGAGGCAAAATATCTTGGCAGTCACTGGCGTATTGGATGCTGAGGTGTAGTTCAGTTTTCATCGTTCTGATGGCTTTCATAGGCATCAATGATTCGGGCAACCAGCGGGTGACGTACGACGTCCTTGCTGGTAAGTTGGGTAATGGCAATGCCAGGCACAGCTTGCAGTACGCGCACAGAATGCTCTAGACCACTGCGTTGTCCTCGTGGCAAATCTACTTGTGTAGGGTCGCCTGTGATGACGGCTTTGCTGCCAAAGCCAATGCGGGTCAGGAACATCTTCATTTGTTCGGATGTGGTGTTTTGTGCTTCATCCAGGATCACAAAACTGTGATTCAGTGTACGGCCACGCATGTAGGCCAATGGTGCGACCTCAATCATTTGTTTTTCAAACAAACGTTGTACTTTGTCGTAGCCCATCAAGTCGTACAGTGCATCGTAGAGCGGGCGCAGATAGGGATCAATTTTCTGGTTTAAGTCGCCAGGCAAGAAGCCTAGGCGTTCGCCTGCTTCTACCGCAGGACGAGTCAGCACAATGCGTTGTACCGCTTCGCGCTCCAGCGCATCAATGGCGCAGGCTACTGCTAAAAAGGTTTTACCTGTACCGGCAGGGCCAATACCAAAACTGATGTCGTGGCTAAGAATCTGGCTTAGGTAATCACGTTGGCGTGGGGTGCGCGGACGCAGGTCACGGCGACGGGTACGCAGATTAAGCTCGTCATCATCCAAGGCAGGAGCAGGTGTGCTGGCGTCCACCAGTGGCAGGCTGTTGCGATGCTTGCCTTTGCCACTGGTTGATTGCGTGCGTTGTTCACGGCTTTTCAGCTCAACCAACCCTAGCTGAATATCATCAATGCTCAGTGCTTTGTGTACGGCTCTGTTGTGAAACCACTCAACGGCTTCCGTGGCGAGGCGTAAATCGTTACCTTGCAAGGTGATGTGATTACCACGGCGTTTGAGCGTAACGTCAAAGGCGTGGGCAATCTGTTTCAGGTTTTCATCCAGTGGCCCACAAAAGTTGGCCAGATGGGTGTTGTCACCATCTAGGTGGATGGTGTGAATAGGGTCGGTTGATGTGTCGTGTTGGCTCATGCAGTAGTAGTTTCCGAGGTCACCATTTCACCACGTAGCGTATTGGTCATCGCTTGTGTGATGCGTACAGTCACCATTTGGCCTATGAGGCGGGAATTTGCAGGGAAGTTCACAATGCGGTTGTTCTCGGTACGGCCCATCACTTCGTTTTCGTCGCGGCGGGACAAACGCTCTACCAACACACGCTGCTCGGTACCAACCATGGCTTCACCAATAGCCGTGGCCTGTTCGTTGATCAAGGCCTGCAGGCGGTGTAGGCGCTCAAATTTTTCTTCTTTGCTGGTGGTGTCTTCGAGATCAGCGGCAGGTGTGCCGGGTCTGCGAGAGTACACAAACGAGAAAGAGGTGTCGAAGCCTACATCTTGAATCAGTTGCAGTGTTTTTTGGAAATCGTCTTCGCTTTCACCTGGGAAGCCCACGATAAAGTCGGACGACAAGGTGATACCAGGGCGAGCAGCACGCAAGCGGCGCACAATAGATTTGAACTCCAAGGATGTGTAACCGCGCTTCATCGCTGCGAGCACGCGATCGCTACCAGCTTGTACGGGTAAGTGCAGGAACGGTACCAGTTTAGGTAGTTTGCCGTGCGCTTCGATCAAACGGGTAGTCATCTCTTTGGGGTGAGAGGTGGTGTAGCGAATACGCTCAATACCAGGAATGTCGTGTACGTATTCCAGCAGCATCGCAAAGTCAGCAATTTCGGTGCTGTCTTGCATAGGGCCACGGTAAGCGTTCACGTTTTGGCCTAGCAAGGTGACTTCTTTTACGCCTTGGTCTGCCAAGTCAGCGACTTCGATCAGTACATCTTCGAAGGGGCGAGATACTTCAGCACCGCGTGTGTACGGCACCACACAGAAGCTACAGTATTTGCTACAGCCTTCCATGATGGATACGAAAGCGGTAGAACCATCAATACGGGCAGGTGGTAGGTGATCGAATTTCTCGATTTCAGGGAAACTGGTGTCTACCTGCGAACGGCCACTATGACGGCGTTGCTTGATCAGTTCAGGCAAGCGGTGCAGGGTTTGCGGGCCAAATACCACGTCTACAAAGGGAGCGCGTTCAACAATAGCTTGGCCTTCTTGGCTTGCTACACAGCCACCCACGCCAATCACCAGATTGGGGTTTTGCTGTTTGAGGTGACGCACTCTACCTAAGTCAGAAAAGACTTTTTCTTGCGCTTTTTCGCGCACGGAACAGGTATTGAACAGAATGATGTCCGCTTCATCAGGATTGGATGTTAATTCCACAGGGCCTTGCTGATTCAGTACGTCGGCCATTTTTTCCGAGTCGTACTCATTCATTTGGCAGCCAAAGGTGCGAATAAACAGTTTGCGGGTAGGGAGCTGCTCGTCTTGAGTAGCAGGAGAGCTAGAGATGGTATCTTGCATGATAGGTGCCGTGGCGGGTGTAGACCCCGGGGGCAAAAAAATGAAAGCATCTAGTATAACGCGACCGGCAGGGCGACTGTGATGCTGGTGTTGCAGGTGTGGTGTATGTGCGGAAAATAGGCATAAAAAAAGCCAGAGTAAGAACTCTGGCTTTTTTGTTTACCCAAGCACTTCTGCTTCGGAGTCTTCGTCTTTTTTGACGGGTTTGATCAAGTCTTCTCGGGTAATGCCTAGCCACATGGAAATTGCAGCTGCCACAAACACGGAGGAGTAAATACCAAACCAGATACCGATGGTTAGCGCCAGTGAGAAGTAATGCAGTGTGGGGCCACCAAAGAACAGCATGGACAACACCATCATCTGAGTGGAACCGTGAGTGATCACAGTACGCGAGATGATTTGAGTGATGGAGGTGTCAATCACATCAGAGGTGGACATGCGGCGCTGTTTGCGGAAGTTCTCACGAATACGGTCCATAACCACCACAGACTCGTTCACGGAGTAACCTAATACCGCCAGCACACCTGCCAATACTGCCAGAGAGAATTCCCACTGGAAGAAGGCAAAGAAGCCCAAAATGATCACCACGTCGTGCAAGTTGGCCAGCGCACAAGAGACAGCAAGCTTCCACTCAAAGCGGAATGCCAAGTACACCATGATACCTACCACTACAAAGAGCAGAGCCATCAAGCCGTTATGCACCAGCTCTTGACCCACTTGTGGGCCTACAAACTCAACGCGGCGCAGTTCAACTTTGTTGCTGCTGGCGGCATCTGCTGCTTGCAGTGCACTTAATACGGCACGGCTTTGCTCGGTACTGGCGTTAGTGTCTCCATCGCCATGGGTGGGAAGGCGAATCATGACATCGCGTGGTGTACCAAAGTTTTGCACTTGGTAGTCACGGTAGCCTAGACCGCCAATGGTTTGGCGTACATCGTCTAGCGGTACAGCTTCTTCGTAGTTGACTTCAATGACGGTACCGCCAGTGAACTCAATAGACAGGTTGAAGCCTCGAGTAACAATGAAAAATACCGCTGCAACAAAGAAAATGGCACTAATTAAGTTCAGCACCAACGCGTGGCGCATGAAGGGGATAGTGCGGGAAATTCTAAAAAATTCCATGTTATTCCCAGCTTACTGTTTGTTATCAGGTTTCCAGACCTGGCCGATAGCCAGACTCTGTAGGCGACGACGTTTGCCATACCACAGGTTTACCAGGGCACGTACACCCACGACGGAGGAGAACATTGAGCTTAGAACGCCCAGAATGTGCACCACCGCAAAACCTCGTACGGGGCCGGAGCCGAATGCCAGCAACGCAATACCAACGATCAAGCTGGTCAAGTTGGAGTCAAAAATGGTGGCCCAAGCACGGTCAAAACCTAAGTTGATCGCCTGCTGCGGGCTCGCGCCGTTTCGTAACTCTTCACGTATACGCTCGTTAATCAGCACGTTGGCGTCAATAGCCATACCCAGTGTCAACGCAATCGCAGCGATACCTGGCAAGGTTAGTGTGGCTTGAAGCATGGATAGCATGGCCAGCAACAGCAAAACGTTGAAGGTCAGACCCAGTGTAGAGAACACACCAAACAGCTGGTAGTAAATGATGATGAAGATCGCAATGGCGATAAAGCCGTACAGAGTGGAATCAAAACCTTGTTTGATGTTTTCTGCACCCAAGCTTGGGCCAATAGTACGTTCTTCAATAATTTTCATCGGAGCAGCCAACGAACCTGCGCGTAGCAGCAGGGCGATATCGGTGGCTTCCTGAGCGTTCATGCTGCCGGAGATCTGTACTTGGCCGTTAGGGATTTCCGAACGGATTACAGGGGCAGTAACAACCTCGCCTTTACCTTTCTCAAACAGCACAATAGCCATGCGTTTGTTGACGTTGTTGCGAGTAACGTCACGGAAAATGCGGGAACCTTTGTTATCCAGTGTCAGGTTAACAGTGGGTTGTTGAGTTTGTTGGTCACGACCAGGTTGCGCATCTTGCAGGTTTTCACCTGTTAGTACAATCTGACGACGCAGCAGCAATGGGCGACCATCACGGTCGGTGTAACGCTCCAAACCAAATGGTACAGTACCGGCCATTAAGGCGGCAGTAGCAGTTGGGGAGTCATCCACTAGGCGGATTTCCAAGGTAGCTGTACGGCCCAGAATTTCTTTGGCTTTGGCTACGTCTTGCACACCAGGCAACTGCACCACAATACGATCAGCACCTTGTTGCTGAATCACGGGTTCAGATACGCCCAGCTCGTTAATACGATTGCGCAATGTAGTGATGTTCTGACGCAGGGCGTTTGTTTGTGCCTGAATCAGTGCTGTCTCAGAC
>SRSN01000061.1 GCA_004791645.1 Alcaligenaceae bacterium 429 | reverse complement strand
GTCTACTTCTAGAGAGGGGCGCTTGGGGGGCGATGCAAATTATGCTGGAGGGCGATTCGGCGCTGGTTTGCGGGCAGCTTATGAGGTGGACTTGTGGGGGGGCGTGCGAGCAGGCAGCGATGCGGCCACGAGTAGGTTAGTGAGGCAGCGGGCGTTGTGGCAGGCCACGCAACTGAGAGTCAGCACCGAGGCTGCCAAAGCATGGGTGGATGTACTGAGTCTGAATGAGCGCTTGCAGATTGCTCAGCAGAATCAAGCGGTAGCCTATGAGCTATTGCAGTGGATGACGCATCGTTCTGAAGCAGGTGCTGAGGATAAGTTGGCGGTAGTTAGGCAACAGCAACTGTGGGCGGAGCAACGCCAGCAGGTAGAGAGGCTGACTCAGCAGCAACATCAAGCACAATCTAGATTGCAGATCTGGACAGGAGCTTTAGGGGCGTCTGAGACAACTGTTGCTAGCCGCTTAGAGCAGGTTCCTGTGCCTACGGTGGAGAGTGGTGTTCCATCACAGTTGTTGGTGCGCCGGCCTGATCTGCTGGCTGCCGAGGCTGAGTTACAGGCTGCCAAAGCCGATGTGCTCGTCGCCAGAGCCGCCATGCTGCCGCAGCTCAATCTATCGCTGTATGCCGGAGGCTCGGCTGGTAGTTTGAGTGATGTGTTGCGCAATCCCCTGTATAACGCTGCTGCCAATTTGTTGGCACCTATCTTTAATGCAGGCCGTTTAGAGGCAGGATATACATTGGCACAAGCGAAGCAGCAAGAATTATTGATGCTGTATCAGCAGTCTATCGTGCAGGCTTTTGTGGAAGTAGAGGTGGCCCTAGAGGCTGTGGCTGGGCTGGCGAAACAAGAGGCGGTGCAACAAGAAATCGTGCAGTGGGCATCTGAGGCTATGCGACTGGCGCAACAGCGTTACGAGGCGGGGGCAGAAACAGCGCAAAGCGTATTAGAAACACAGCGGCAATGGTACCAAGCGCGTGATGTCGTGATTCAGCACAAGGCCGCTCGTTTGTGGGCAGTGATGGATTTGTATAGGGCATTAGGGGGCGGTTGGCCTGTGGCCTAGCCCCCTAAGATGGTGACGCGTTACTTCACCAGTACGCGTTGCAGGAAGTTGCTGATATCAGCCAGTTCTTCGGCACATACCGAGTGCGGCATCATGGGGTAGCTGTGCCACTCCACGTGATAGCCCAAGTCTTGCAGACGTTGACGCGATTGCTGTGCTCGGTCAATCAGTACAACAGGGTCTTGTGTGCCGTGTCCCATGAAAATGGGGGTGTCTTGGTTAGCTTTGTGGCGTTCTTTGTCCACTTTGTCTATCAGAGGCAAGTAGCCAGACAAACAAATCATGCCGGCCAGAGATTCCTCCAGGCGCAAACCCGTTTGCAGGGTCATGGCACAGCCTTGTGAGAAGCCAGCCAGAACGATGCGTTCGGTAGGGATGTCGCGTGCATTTTCACGCGCAATCAAATCTTGTACCGAGCTTTGTGATGCACGTAGACCACCTTCATCTTCATGGCGTACCAAGTCAGAGGTATAGATGTCGTACCAAGAGCGCATGCTCATTCCACCATTAATGGTGACTGGCTGTACTGGGGCATGAGGAAAAATAAAGCGTATTGCCAAATGCTTGGGCAGATGCAGTTCAGGAATGACGGGTGCGAAATCGTTGCCATCAGCACCTAACCCATGCAACCAGATGACAGAAAACTCTGGGTTGGGGGCGGTTTCGATTTCAATGCACTCAAGTAAAGGGGTCATAACGGCTCCAGTTACGCAACGATGGATTTGATGGCTTGAAACAGACTACGGAAGTGCTTGCGAGAAGGCTCTTTGCCTTCTGGTAGTACGGCGTTTTGCTCGGCTTCTTTACGTGCTTGACGTATGAGCGTACGCAATTCTTGCGCCTGATCTTGGCCGTAGGTGTTCAAGAACTCGGTTAAGGCATTATCATCACGCATGAGCAGGTCGCGTAATGCTTCCAGTTTATGCATGGAACGTGCCTGCTCCTTGGAACCGTTGGTCCAGATGTCCAGCTGATGGCGTATGGCATCAGCGTCGACTTGGCGTAACAGCTTACCTACGTAAAGGATTTGGCGTCGTTTGCCTTCGCGTGCGGTACTGATGCGTTGTGCCTCTTTAATGGCAGCATGCAGTTTCTCGCCAAGGTCTAGTTGACGTAGCTTGCTATCCGGCAGCGTGATAAGCTCCTTGCCAAGATCCACCAGTTCATGCATTTCGCGTTTGACTTGGGATTTGCTGGGGCCATAGTAGCCGTTTTCATCGGGTTCCAGAGTAGGATCAGACATAATAGAGCAAAGAGTTATTCATTAATTGGCTATCATAACCGCCTGAGCGGAAAGAGTATCAATGACCACATCAACAATTTCCAGTTTGCCCATTGTGGAAAACCAGTCGCACTTCGCCGAATTGGCTGAAGAGGCGTTGAAATACGCGAAGAAACGCGGTGCTTCTGATGCGGCTGTAGAGGTTTCCGAAAGCAAAGGGCTCTCGGTGTCTGTACGCAACAGAGATCTGGAAACCGTAGAGCAGACTAGAGATCGTGGCTTGACCATCACAGTGTTTGATGGACAGCGACGTGGCTCGGCCTCCACTTCGGATTTTGCGACTAAAGCCATTCAAGAAACAGTAGAGGCTGCATGGCATATTGCGCGCCACACCGCTACCGATGAATCTTCTGGGTTGCCAGAGAAAAAACTGTTGGCAATGGAATACCCAGACTTGCAGTTGTATTCACCGTGGTTGGTGGATGCAGAGGAAGCACGACGTTTGGCATTGCGCGCCGAAATCGCTGCACTGGAACGTAGCCCCATTATTACCAACAGCGAAGGCGCTTCCGTCAATAGCTCGGAAGGCCACTTTGTATTGGCGAACAGCAAAGGTTTTATGGGTGGCTATCCTTATAGCCGCCACAGTTTGTCGGTGTTGCCAATTGCTGGTCGTGGCGACAATATGCAGCGCGACTACTGGTACACATCCGCGCGTTGTGCCAGTCGTTTGGCAAGCCCAGAATCAGTAGGTGAATACGCAGCTGACCGTACTATGTCTAGGTTGTCGGCTCGTGCTATCAAAACTGGTCACTACCCTGTGCTGTTTGAAGCGCCGGTAGCGGTAGGTTTGTTGGGATCGTTGGTGCAGGCAGCCAGTGGTGGTGCACTGTATAGAAAAACGTCTTTCTTGGTCGACGCACTGGGTAAAGACATCTTCGCTAAACATTTAAGCGTGATTGAAGATCCGTACCGCTTAGGTGCGTTTGGTAGCTCACCGTTTGATAGTGAAGGCGTAACACCGCAACGTCGTAAGATCATCAGCAAAGGCGAGCTAAAAGGCTACTTCTTGTCTACCTACACCGCGCGCAAATTGGGTATGACCACTACTGGTAATGCGGGTGGCTCACACAACTTGTCGCTGATCTCTAGCCAAACACGTCCTGAAGACGACTTCAAAGAGATGTTGCGTAAACTCGGTACAGGCTTGCTGGTGACTGAACTAATAGGTCAGGGCATTAACTATGTGACGGGTGATTATTCCCGTGGTGCGTTTGGTTACTGGGTAGAAAACGGCGAGATTAAACATGCCGTAGAAGAAATCACTATTGCTGGAAACTTGCAGCAGATGTTTAAGGACATTGTGGCGGTGGGTGCCGATGTGTTTGATAAAGGCTCCAAGGCTACAGGCTCTGTATTAATCAGCAAAATGGCGATTGCGGGCAGTTAACGCATGAGACTTGTCATGTCTGTGCAATAAAGTGCGGTGCGGTTGCACAGAGAGTTTTAAGACAGTGTATTATCACCGAATCGGCAGGTGCGCTCAGTAGACATCTGCCTATGCTAAGAACGCCAAGGAGAAAGCAAACATGGAGCGTCGCTCATTTCTGAAGAAAGCGGGTGTAGGGGCCGTTGCAGGGACTACAGCAGCCTTTGCCGCACCAGCGATTGCGCAAAGCAATCCGAAAATTAACTGGAAGATGACTTCCACTTATGGGCCTTCACTGCCAGCACTGTTCGGCACAGCCCAGTTGTTTACCAAAATGGTAGAAGAGGCGACAGAAGGCAACTTCCAGATTCGTCTGTACCCAGCTGGCGAGATTGTTCCCGGCTTTGAAGTGATGGATGCTGTGGGTAACGGTACGGTGGAAGCAGGTCAAACTGCGTCTTACTACTTCTACGGTAAAGATCCTGCTTTCTCGTTTGATACTGCGGTGCCATTTGGCCTGAACGCACGTCAAATGGAAGCCTGGATGTACGAAGGCGATGGGATGAAGTTGATGCGTGAGCTGTTTGCTACACGTAATATTGTGAACTTCCCCTTGGGTAATACTGGTACGCAAATGGGCGGTTGGTACCGTAAGGAAATCAACTCCGTAGAAGACCTTAAAGGTCTGAAAATGCGTACAGCGGGTTTTGCTGGCGAAGTATTGGCGCGTTTGGGTGTGGTGCCTCAGCAAGTACCTCCAGGTGATATTTACCCATCCTTGGAAAAAGGTACATTGGATGCCGTGGAATTCGTAGGTCCAGTGGACGACGAAAAACTGGGCTTCCATAAAGTAGCTAAATACTACTACTACCCCGGTTGGTGGGAAGGTTCCGCACAGGTATCCCTGTACATCAACCAAGATGCGTTGGCTACATTGCCTAAGCATTACCAAGATATCATCGCGATTTGTGCTCGTGCAGCCAGCGGTAAAATGCTGACTACATACGATACACAAGGTCCTGGTGCATTGCGTCGTTTGATTGCTTCCGGTGCTGTACTGAAAGCTTTCCCACGTGACGTAATGGATGCATCGTTCGAGGCTTCTCAAGTTGTGTACAAAGAATTCTGCGACCAAAACGCAGGCTTCAAGAAAATTTACGACAACTACATGGCCTTCCGTGACGAGCTAGTGCCTTGGTTCCGCGTAGCTGAAGGCGCCTACGATAACTACTTAGGTATGGCCCTGGCAAATCGCCGCCGTTCCTAATTAGCGTTGCGCTGATACGGCAAAAAGCCCCTTAAGTCTATGCTTTTGGGGCTTTTTTGTGCTAATATCTTCTGCTTTGGCTTATCTGCTTTTGGCACGGGCGAATAATAACGTCTTGGCTAGGGTGGAAAGCAGCACTGTTGCAAAAGATATTTTGCAACCTTTTATACTTAGGAACCATCATGAAAACCTTCGTGGCTAAGCCGCTGGAAGTTCGCCGTGAGTGGTTTGTGATCGATGCCAAGGACAAAGTCCTGGGTCGTGTGGCCAGCGAAGTCGCACGTCGCCTACGTGGCAAACACAAACCTGAATACACTCCTCACGTTGATACCGGTGATTACATCATCATCATCAACGCAGCTGATATCCGTGTAACGGGTAACAAAGCTCAGGATAAAAAATACTACCGTCACTCCGGTTACGTAGGTGGTATTACAGAAACTAATTTCGAAACCATGCAAGAGCGTTTCCCCGGTCGTGCTATGGAGAAAGCGGTTAAAGGCATGCTGCCAAAAGGTCCTCTGGGTTACGCCATGGCCAAAAAACTGAAGGTATATGCTGGTGCAGAGCACCCACATACTGCTCAGCAACCTAAACCGCTGGAAATCTAAGGACAGATCATGATCGGTAATTGGAACTACGGTACAGGCCGCCGCAAATCTTCGGTAGCTCGCGTATTCATCAAAAAAGGCTCCGGCGCTATTGTGGTCAATGGTAAACCTGTAGACGAGTACTTCGCTCGTGAAACAGGTCGCATGATCGTTCGTCAACCTTTGGTACTGACAAACCACCTGGAAAGCTTTGACATCAAAGTGAACGTACACGGTGGCGGTAACAGTGGCCAAGCTGGTGCAGTGCGCCACGGTCTGACACGTGCATTGATCAACTTTGACGAAACGTTGAAAACAACGCTGAAACAAGCTGGCTTGGTAACACGTGATGCACGTGAAGTTGAGCGTAAGAAAGTTGGTTTCCACAAAGCACGTCGTCGTAAACAGTTCAGCAAACGCTAATCCTGTTTATGGCTTGGGCATGGCTTGCTATGCCCACCTCAACAAAACCCCGGTTATGCCGGGGTTTTGTTGTATGGCAACAGCGCTGAGCTCTTTGGGCGCGCTTTGCCTCATTGAGCTTCAATTTACTGCATAATAGTTTATTGTCTTTTACGCATTTTTCAGGGTTAGTGATATGGCTGCATCCGATACGGCGACACGTATTAAAGTAGGGATTGTTGGGGCGACTGGTTACACTGGGGTTGAACTGCTGCGATTGCTCGCGCTGCACCCTAACGCAGAAGTAGTTGCGGTAACGTCACGCCAAGAAGATGGCATGCCGGTAGCTGACATGTTCCCTAACTTGCGTGGCCATATTGATGCGGTATTTCAAACGCCAGATGCCGCACAACTGGAAAAATGCGATGTAGTATTCTTTGCTACGCCACACGGTGTAGCGATGAAGGAAGCCCGTAAGTTGCTAGAACACGGTGTAAAAGTTATAGACTTGGCGGCAGACTTCCGTATTCAAAATACAGACGTATTCCAACAGTGGTACAAAATGCCACACGAGTGTCCAGACCTGCTTAAAGACGAGTCTGTGTACGGTTTGGTTGAGCTAAACCGCGAGAAAATCCGCTCTGCAAAAATCATTGGTAACCCAGGTTGCTATCCTGTGACCGTGCTCACAGGTTTGTTGCCTGTGTTGGAAGGTGGCAAAAAACTGATTGATACGTCACGTATTATTGCGGACTGCAAATCAGGTGTGTCTGGTGCTGGGCGTACAGCCTCGCAAGCGAACTTGTTTTCTGAAGCCAGTGATAATTTCAAGGCATATGGCGTAGCAGGTCACCGACATCACCCAGAAATTTCCGAGCATTTGCAAACCATTCATGGTGCTGAGGTAGGGCTGACATTCGTGCCACACTTGGTACCTATGATTCGAGGCATGTTCTCTACGATTTACGCGCGTATTTTGCCTGAAGCATTGGATACTGATTTCCAAGCCTTGTACGAACAGCGTTACGCCAACGAGCGCTTTATTGATGTGTTGCCTGCTGGGCGTTTGCCAGAAACGCGCACGGTTAAGGCCTCGAACAATGTGCGTATTGCGGTTCAGCGCCCAGGCAATGGTGATCAATTGATTATCTTAGTCGTACAAGATAACCTAGTAAAAGGCGCTGCAGGTCAGGCTGTGCAAAATATGAACGTGATGTTTGATTTGCCAGAGTCTACCGGTTTGGAACTGGTTGCTATTCTGCCTTGATGCAGCAAGGGCAGGGAACTTGTGCCATGAAAAACGGTCTCTAGACTATGCAAGAATCAGTCCCTCCCTCATCGCACGCTACGCGTTCTGGTAGTTTTAGTCGTATCCTTTCCTGGTGTTTCGCGCTGTTATTAGGCGTGGCTGGCGGAATGGCAATAGACGACTGGATACTGCCAGAGCCTTCTACTACTCAAGATTACGCATCTCAAGTGGCGATGCAGCAGCTGCAGCAGCAGTTGTATCAAGAGCAGTTAGAGGTAGATACGCTGCAGGGACAACTGCAGGTAGAGCAAGGCACAATTAAAGGCTTGGAAGATGAACTGCAAAAAATGCAGTTGGAAAAAAGCCGCTTGGGCGAGCAGTTAGCGTTTTACGAAACACTATTGCCGCCAGGGCCTCAAGGTACCATCAGTATCCGGGCATTTGATGTGGAAATGATGGGGCCTTTGCTGCGTTATAAGGTATTGTTGCAACGTAGCATGGTGAACGGAAAGCCCTTTGACGGTACGATGTACTTTACTGCAGAAGGGCTGCGAAACGGTGAGCCTGTTTCTATTACGCTAGAAGAAGCCACGGCAGAATTGGCAGAAGGCCAAGAGCTGGGTACAGCTAACGCTGCGGTCACAGCCGGGAAGAACCAATTTCCCCTGAGCTTCGAGCAGTTTAATAGAGAGCAAGGCTGGTTGGTATTACCCGACGACTTCCATATTCAGGCATTAACCATGAGTATTCTGGAAGGAAAAACGGTGCGAGCATCCCGTAAAGTGGAGCTGAATACCACAGAGGCGACAAGCGAATCGTAAAAGCTTAAAATAAATGACAAAGGTCATTGCTGGAGTATTGTATGAGTACCCTTACCGAAACTATTGATTTGCAGGCGCCTCCTGTTCCATTGCTGTTTAGTGATGCAGCGGTGGAAAAGGTACGTGAGCTGTTGCTGGAAGAAGGTAACCCCGACTTGAAACTGCGCGTTTTTGTGCAGGGTGGTGGTTGTTCCGGTTTTCAGTATGGTTTCACATTTGACGATGTGGTGAACGACGACGATACCACCATCGATAAAAATGGCGTGCAACTGCTGATCGACCCTATGAGCTTCCAATATCTGGTTGGGGCTGAAATCGATTACAAAGACGATATTGACGGTGCTCAATTCGTTATTCGTAACCCTAACGCATCCACCACCTGTGGTTGCGGGTCTTCCTTCTCGGTATAAACGCTGGCTTGCGTACAACCCTGCCAATTATTAGGCCGGGTAGTACGCTCCAAGCATTACCGCATGATGTGCCCCGGTAACCGCCGGGGCATTTGCTTTGATGCCATGCATGTGAGCATGAGCAAGCCACGCAAAAGCCAGCGCTTCTACATGCTGGGGGTGTAGTCCCAGTACCTCGGTGCTGTGTACTGGAACGCCTAGGAGCTGTGTAATGCGTAGTAATAACGCATGATTGAATGCGCCACCACCACAGACTACAACTTCTTCTGTGCCTGCTGCATAGCACTGTATGGCTTGGCTCACACTTTGCGCGGTAAGCTCCAATAAAGTGGCTTGAATATCTTCAGGGCTAGCGTTGGGGGCTTGTTGCGCTATATGGTGTTCTAGCCAGTTTGCATGGAATAGGTCGCGCCCAGTAGATTTGGGCGGGGCAATAGTAAACCAAGGCTCAGCAAGCATGCTATCTAATAGAGCGGGGATCACTGTGCCGCTGCTGGCCCACGCGCCAGAGGCGTCATAAGGCAGTCCTTGGTGCTTACCTATCCAGTAATCCATTAGCATGCTGGCAGGCCCTGTATCAAAACCACGTAGTGGCTGGTTGGGGTGCAAGATACTAATGTTAGCGATGCCGCCTAAGTTCAAGACGACGCGGGGATGATCGCTGGCAAAAAGTCCGTGATGAACGCTGGGAACTAGCGGTGCGCCTTGTCCGCCAGCAGCAATGTCGCGGCTACGGAAATCGGCGATAACCGCGATGTTGGTTAACTCAGCTAGCAGAGCAGGAGCATTTAATTGAATAGTGAAGCCTAGTTCCGGGCGGTGACGTATGGTTTGACCGTGAGCGCCAATGGCGCGCACCGAACTGGCTGCTAGATTGTGTCGTTCTAGTAAACGGTGGCACACGCTGGCATAGCAGTGTGTTAATTCAATAGCGGCTAGGTTGGCGCGTTCCAGTTCGTTATTGCCAGGGCGATTTAAGTCCAACAGCTGTTGGCGTAACGATGGCGGAAGCTCGCACGAAGCGGCATCTACAATCACAGGGGTTTGGTCGTTGTCAAAGCGAGCCAACACAGCATCCACACCATCGGTACTCGTGCCGGACATTAAGCCTATATACAGTTCTGGTTGCGACATGGTCATAAAAAAACGGCACCGCTGTCGGTGCCGTTAGTGTAGTGAGAGTTAGTTGCTGTTGGCGGCTAGCAGTTCATGACGGCTTTGTAATAAAGCCAATTGTGTTTTGTACTGACCTACCTGATTTTGGAATGCTTGCAGTCGGACGGGTTCTAGTTTGCGAGCGACGGGAAGGTCTATCGCTAATGGATCCACCGGTGTGCCGTTTACGCGGAACTCATAGTGCAAGTGCGGGCCAGTGGACCAACCTGTAGAGCCTACGTAGCCAATCAATTGACCTTGCTCTACGCGATCACCATTGCGTAAGCCCTGGGCAAAACGGCTTTGGTGAGCGTACAGAGTGCTGTAGTTGCTGTGGTGCTTCAGAATGATGACGTTACCGTAACCGTTCTGTACGCCTACAAACTCTACAACGCCATCAGCTGTAGCATGAATGGGTGTACCGCTTGGGGCGGCATAGTCTACGCCTTTATGACCGCGCCATTTACCGCTGATGGGGTGACGGCGACCACCAAAGGTGGAGCTGATACGCGTGAATTTCAGCGCGTTGCGTAAGAAAGAACCTTGCCCTTGCAGGTTTTGGCCGTTGGCATCGTAATAGCTACCGCCGTTGCCAGAACTGGATTCACTAAACCACAGGGCTTCGTGGGTTTTGCCTTGGTTGTCGAACTCCAGAGCCAAAATACGGCCAGAACCTACTTGTTGACCATTTAGGTTGTAGGTTTCGTAGATGACGCGCAATTTGTCGCCAGCACGCAAATCTTTAATAAAGTCTACTTTACTGCCCAAGATTTCGGGAATCTGCAAAGCGATACTGTCAGGAATGCCGGCAGTATCGGTAGCTCCAAAAAGCGAGGTGCGAATTTCGGCTTCAGCGACTTGTATGTTTGGGGTAGCGACGGAGACTTCCTCGCTTGCTGTAAATCCACCTTCGCCGTTAGTGCGAACTTCTAACCAGCGAGAGGCAGGTTTGCCATTTTCTGTGCTGGAAGGGGTGTGGAAATAGCTTAGCGATTGCAGTTGATTGTTTTCGTCCAGAGCGGCACGCACGGTGCGACCGGGGTACAGCTTGTAAATTGAGCGCGCATCTTTGTCATGCGTCAGGAATTGCTGCAGGCCCTCTTCACGAATATTCAGACGTTGCAACACCGAGGCCAGCGTGTCGCCACGGCGTATGCGGGTTTCCTGAATAAAGGGGTCGGAGAAGCTGCTGTCCAGTGACTCAATAGAAAAAGGCAAGTCCAGCGTAGTGCGAGCCTGATAAAGCACAGGTTTGCTGTCATCTCCTGAGGAAGGGTTAACAGCAATAGCGGCAGCGCCTGCGAACATGCCAAGGGCAAGAACTAGCAGGCCTTTTTGTATCAGACGTGCGGGGCTGGTTGTGCGTTTGCTGCGGACGGTGGCGGTGGTGGTTCCGTTGATCTCTTTTTCTAGCATTGAAGCAAAACCTAGCGGTTGGCATTGCAGAAAATATGTCCTGTCGCAGGGCATATAGCCTAGCAATGCAAGTAACGTAGCAGGGAGTCAGAACGTTAAATTATTCTTCGTAGCGAAGCTTATTAGCGTTCTGTTAAGATATAGGGGTTTATACTGATCATTCGTGATGATCTGATAAACACTAGTATCCTAGCGCATTTGACTCAATTTATCGAGTTTTTTCGAGAAAAAATTAGGCAGATTATGTCCTCCCCCGACTTTACTATTACTCCAGAAGTGCAAGCCGCACTTGATATCGCCAAACGTGGCTGTGATGAACTCATTGTAGAAGCTGAGTTTGCTAAGAAATTGGCGCGTAGCCAAGCGTCTGGCAAGCCTCTACGTATCAAGCTGGGCTTGGATCCTACCGCCCCTGATATTCACCTAGGTCACACTGTAGTGCTGAACAAAATGCGTCAGCTACAAGACCTAGGTCATACCGTCATTTTCCTGATTGGTGATTTCACTTCCACTATCGGTGACCCTAGTGGTCGCAACTCTACTCGTCCGCCACTGACCCCAGAGCAGGTCAAGTCAAATGCGCAGACTTATTACGATCAGGCCAAACTGATCCTGGACGAGAGTCGCATGGAAGTGCGATATAACTCTGAGTGGTGTGATCAGCTGGGTTCTCGCGGCATGATTCAACTGGCGTCACGTTATACCGTGGCCCGTATGATGGAGCGTGATGACTTCACCAAACGCTTCCAGTCACACACACCTATTTCGGTACACGAGTTCTTGTATCCGTTGTTGCAAGGCTATGATTCCGTCATGTTGAAAGCTGATCTGGAGCTGGGGGGGACGGATCAGAAATTTAACTTGCTGGTGGGCCGTGAACTGCAAAAAGAATATGGTCAAGAACAGCAGTGCATTCTGACTATGCCTTTGTTGGTAGGTTTGGATGGCGTTGAAAAAATGTCCAAGTCCAAAGGCAACTACATCGGTATCACTGAAAATGCAGACTCCATGTTCGGTAAGATCATGTCTGTCTCCGATACGTTGATGTGGATGTACTACGAGTTGCTGTCGTTCAAGAGCATGGCAGACATCAATGCATTGAAAGCCAGTGTGGAGCAAGGTGCAAACCCACGCGACATTAAAGTAGCGTTGGCACAGGAAATCATTACACGTTTCCACTCGGCACAAGCTGCTGATGCTGCATTGCATGATTTCGAGGCGCGTTTCCGTCATGGTGAAATCCCCGAGAACATGCCTGAAGTTAGCGTAAATGGTGCGCCAATTGGTATAGTAAAACTATTGCGCGAAGCAGGACTGGTTCCATCAAATAGCGAAGCTAACCGCAGCATCGAACAAGGTGGTGTTCGCATTGATGGCGTGAAGGTTGAAGATAAGGCCTTAGAACTTGTAGCCGGTACGTATGTGCTGCAAGTGGGCAAACGACGTTTTGCCCGTGTAAGTGTCTCTTGACTGTTTGTGAGGGCGGATTATGAAGTTACGTAGTGACTCTTTTACTGATCAGGCTGTGATCCCAGAGCGTTTGGCTTTTGGTCGGGCAGATGCCGCGACAAAAGTGGCCTTGGCAGGTAATGCCAACCCGCATCTGGCCTGGGAGGATGTTCCAGAAGGAACCCGCTCTTTCGTTGTGTTGTGTGTAGACCATGATGTGCCTGCAGTGCCGGATGATATAAACCAGCCTGGCAAAGAGGTAGCCGCCGATACGCCGCGCGTTGATTTCTATCACTGGGTCTTGGTGGATATTCCTGCTGAGGTTCGTGAAATTTCCGAAGGCGCGTATTCGGATCGTGTTACCCCCCGAGGTAAAGCGGGCCCATTGGCTCCTAGTGGTACACGCCAAGGCTTGAATGACTACAGTAAGTTTTTTGCGCATGATCGTGACATGAGCGGAGATTACTTTGGTTACGACGGTCCGTGCCCGCCGTGGAACGACGCTTTGCAGCACCGTTATACCTTCACCATTTATGCGCTGGATCTGGAAGAGCTTCCACTGGAAGGCAAGTTTGGTGGGGCAGAGGCCAAAGCAGTGATGCAAGGCCACATTCTGGCGCAAGCTAGTTTGACGGGCACCTACACCTTGAATGAGAAACTGTTATAAGCAGTTTTGACAAAACAGGTTGAAAAATATTCACCTAAAAGGTGGCACTCTTTCACACAACTGTCTTTTTTTTGAAGAAGGTTGTTGGTTTGAGTGCCACCTTTGCCTTATTTCAGCCCTAGGCAACGCTTAGGCGCTAAAATGGCAGCTTCATTTTAGTTTCCTTATTTTTTAGGATCTCTCATGTTTGATCGTTCACGTACGCTGGATATTGTAGACCCCGCTCTTTGGGATGCTATCCAGAAAGAAGACACCCGCCAAGAACAGCATATTGAGCTGATTGCTTCGGAAAACTACGCTAGCCCTGCAGTGATGCAGGCGCAGGGTACCCAACTGACTAACAAGTATGCAGAGGGCTATCCCGGTCGTCGTTACTATGGCGGTTGTGAGTACGTGGACGTAGTTGAGCGCTTGGCTATAGAGCGCCTGAAAGAATTGTTCGGCGCAGAAGCTGCTAACGTACAGCCTAATTCCGGCTCCCAAGCCAACCAAGGCGTGTACATGGCTGTGCTGAAACCCGGTGACACCGTGTTGGGTATGAGCTTGGCTGAAGGCGGCCACTTGACCCACGGTTCCCCAGTGAACGCATCTGGCAAACTGTACAACTTCATTCCTTACGGTCTGAACGAAAAAGAAGAGCTGGACTACGACCAGTTAGAAGCTTTGGCTAAAGAGCACAAGCCTAAACTGATCGTGGGTGGTGCTTCTGCTTACTCCTTGCGCATCGACTTCGAACGCATGGCTCGCATTGCACACGAAAACGGTGCATTGTTCATGGTAGACATCGCTCACTACGCAGGTCTGGTTGCTGGTGGTGCATACCCCAACCCAGTACCTCACGCTGACTTCGTAACCACTACTACGCACAAATCTTTGCGTGGTCCTCGTGGCGGCGTGATCATGATGAAAGCTGAGCACGAAAAAGCCATTAACTCTGCGATCTTCCCTGGTATTCAGGGTGGTCCATTGATGCACGTGATTGCTGCTAAAGCCGTTGCTTTTAAAGAAGCTCTGGAGCCTAGCTTCAAAGAATACGCTGCACAAGTTGTGAAAAATGCTGACGTAATGGCCAAAACTTTGGTTAAACGTGGTCTGCGTATTGTGTCTTCCCGTACAGAAAGCCACGTTATGTTGGTGGATCTGCGTGCTAAAGGCATTAACGGTAAAGATGCTGAGCGCGTATTGGGCGACGCTCACATTACTGTGAACAAAAACGCCATCCCTAACGACCCTGAGTCTCCATTCGTTACTAGCGGTATCCGTCTGGGTGCGCCTGCCATGACAACTCGTGGCTTCAAAGAAGCTGAAGCTGAGTTGACGGCTAACCTGATTGCAGATGTGTTGGATAATCCGCATGATGAAGCCAACATTGAGGCGGTTCGCCAACGAGTCAATGAACTCACGGCGCGTTTCCCAGTGTATAGTGCTAAGTAATATCACTACTGGCCCCGTAAGGGGCCTTTTTAAACGATGAAATGTCCGTTTTGTGGAAATAGCGATACTCAGGTCGTAGACTCTCGCGTATCAGAAGAAGGCGATTCTATTCGACGCCGTCGCCGTTGCGCGGCCTGCGATCGTCGCTTCACCACATATGAGCGCATGGAGTTGTTGATGCCTGCGGTGGTCAAGCGTGATGGCAGCCGTATGGAATTTGATGACAAACGCTTGCGTGCCAGCTTAGATCTGGCATTGCGCAAGCGTTCTGTCGCCAGTGCCGATGTGGATGCTGCTGTGCGTCGCATCGTCGAACGTCTGATGGTCAGTGGCGAGCGAGAAATCTCTACTGAGCATATAGGTGATCTGGCTATGGACGAGTTGAAGCAATTAGACCAAGTGGGCTATGTGCGCTTTGCTTCCGTCTATAAAAGTTTTAATGATATTCATGAATTTATGCGGACTATCCAAGAAATGCAGGATGGTCCGGTGAACCATTCCCCAGAATAAAGGCATACCGGTGAGTAGTGTGGATGACGTGAAGTGGATGCAGCAGGCTTTGGCCCAAGCGCAATCCGTCATGCATTTGACCTCGCCCAACCCCCGTGTGGGTTGCGTCATTGTTCAAGATGGTCAAATGGTGGCCGCAGGGGCTACACAGCAAGCGGGTGGCCCGCACGCTGAAGTCATGGCATTGGCTCAAGCACGTGAACGGCAGATAGATTTATCGCAGTGTACGGTGTATGTCACGCTTGAACCTTGTAGTCACTATGGTCGTACGCCGCCGTGCGTGCAAGCCCTTATTCAAGCTAAACCACTGCGTGTGGTAGTGGCGTTACTAGACCCTAATCCATTGGTGGCAGGTCGTGGTATACGAGCTTTGCAAGAAGCCAATATCCCTGTGCAAACAGGTGTTTGTGCTGAGATGGCGTTAGAGCAAAACCCCGGCTTTGTATCCCGCATGCTGCGTAAGCAGGCCTGGTTATGGTTGAAGGTAGCGGGTTCTTTAGATGGACGCAGTGCATTGCTAAATGGGCAATCGCAGTGGATAACAGGGCCAGAAGCTAGGCAGGATGGACACCAATGGCGTGCTAGGTCATGCGTGGTGTTAACAGGTATAGGCACTGTGTTGGCTGATAATCCCTTGCTGAATGTACGGGGTATAGAAACGCCTAGACAGCCTATTCGTGCTGTCGTGGATACACATCTACGTTTGCCCACTGATGCGAAACTACTTAATGGTGATCCGGTTTGGGTTTTCACCACGAGCAACGATGCGTCCAAGACTAAGCAGCTTGCCGATAAAAATGCTCAGGTGATACAGGTAGGGAAGAGTGCTGCTGGTCATGCCGATTTAGCCGAGGTGTTGGCCTTCATTGATGAACAAGCTATTAATGAAGTGCATGTGGAAGCGGGTGGGCTCTTTAGTGGGGCCATGCTGCAAACGGGGCGTGTAGATCAAATTCTCAGTTATGTTGCACCTACGTTGTTGGGGCCAGGTCAACCTATAGTCACTTTGCCTGAGTTGCAGCAATTAAGTTTGGCACAGCGTTTCGAGTTCTGTGATGCAGAACGACTAGGTAAAGACGTGCGTTTATTACTACGTGATCCTCAACGTTGGAATACTTTGCAGGAAGGTTTGCTTTTTTAGTAATCTTGGCTATAATAGCAGGCTTGGCAGTAACAGATAGGACAGGTGGCCGAGTGGTTGAAGGCGCACGCCTGGAAAGCGTGTATACGTTTATAGCGTATCGGGGGTTCGAATCCCCCCCTGTCCGCCAGAATTTAAAAAGCCCTTGAGCAATCAAGGGCTTTTTTGCGTTTGGGCTTTGGGTAGTCATAGAAAACGCCGTTATCAAACAGCTAGTATTCAGTAAAAAGGTTTTCAGCACGTAGGCGGAAAAACCTTTTTATGGTGGCTGTTAAGCGTCTGAAGGGTCTATCCAACCTGCTGTGGCCGAAATAGAGCGTGCTTTTTGTTTAAGCAAGGTGATGGTTTCGGAGTTGGGGCTATCATCTATAGAGCCTATGGGGCCCATTACGGTGATGGCTGCTGTCATTTCGCCCAACATGTCAAAAATAGGGGCTGATAGCGAAATGAAGTGGGGCAATAGCGCATCTTTACAGCGACTCATGTTGTGCTGCAGCACATCTTGCTTTAAGGCTTCGATTTTTTCTGTGGTGTAGTTGTCTGCCGCGCTTTTTAGTTCACTGTCTAAGAGTTCTCGCGTGCGGCTATCGGGCAGGTGCGCCAAGAAGTTTCTACCCAGTGCTGAAGACAATAGCGGTAAGACGCTGCCTACGCGTAGCTCTAACAAGGGGCGACTGCTCCCGCCTTCCACACGGTAAACAATGGTTGGTCCCTTGTTACCCCATACCCCCAAAAATACAGTTTGCCCTGTAGCCGCAGCCAACTCGGCCATGATGGGTCTAGCGGTAGTGAATACATCAAATTGCTCTAGTGCGGCTAAACCTAAGCGCAACGCATAGGGGCCTAGTCCATACAGGCCTGTATCTGCATGCTGCTGTATCACACCTACTTTTTGAAAACTGACCAGATAGTAGTGCACATTAGGCACGCTTAACTCACATTTGTCAGCCAAGTCTTTAAGTGCCAAAGGCGTGCCTGCCTGACGGACTACATCCAATATACGAAAACCTATTTCTATGGACTGAATGCCTCGCCGTGCCGTAGTGGACGATGTTGTCTTTTTTGCTTTATCGCTGCTGGCCATATTTTGCTCTTCCTACGCGTAGCCTCTAAATGGGCCTTAAGTGTAATGGCTTTGTGAAAGGCGTGAAAGCAATGCGGTGTCTGTTCCTGGAACTAACCTCGCGTGTACGGGTATTTCCTATATTTTAATT
>SRSN01000060.1 GCA_004791645.1 Alcaligenaceae bacterium 429 | reverse complement strand
TTTTGGTTGGGTCTGGCTGCCGAGATAGAGGGCGAAGGCAAAACAGCGGATCATTTGGCTTACCTGCGTGATGCCGTGGCATTCCGCAATCTGTTGTTGGTAGAGCAGCCTAACGGCGACTATGCCCACACCTTGATGCGTCAGTTCTTGTTTGATGCATGGCACCACTTGCAACTGCAAGCGCTGGAACAGTCCAGCGATAGCCGTGTGGCAGAGATTGCTGCCAAAGCATTGAAAGAAGTGAGCTACCACCTAGAGCGCAGCAGTGATTTGTTGATTCGTTTGGGTGATGGCACAGACGAAAGCCACCGCCGTATGCAAGAGGCGCTGGATAACTTGTGGGCCTACACCGGCGAGATGTTCATGGGTGACGAGTTTGATGCAGCCTTGGCAGAAGCCGGCGTTGCACCACAACCTGAAAGCCTGCGTGATGCATGGATGGCTTGTGTGAAAGAAGTGATGGCAGCCGCCACACTGACCTTGCCCGAGAATCCTTTTATGCACAAAGGCGGCAAGCAAGGCCGTCACACAGAGCACTTGGGTTACATCCTTGCGCAAATGCAATTCTTGCAGCGCGCCTACCCTGGCTGTACGTGGTAAGCATCATGAACACGCTCTCTCGTCCCGAACTGGATCAGGTATGGCAATGGCTAGACGCCGTGCCTGATCCTGAAATTCCAGTGATCTCATTGGTGGACCTCGGCATTATCCGTGAGGTGTATTACGAGGAAGACACCTTGGTTGTGGTGGTAACACCCACCTACTCAGGCTGTCCGGCCACCACTGTGATCAACGAGGATATAGAAGCAGCTCTGCGTGCTCAGGGCATAGAACAGGTGCGTTTGGAGCGTCAGCTCTCACCACCGTGGAGTACCGACTGGATGAGCGAGCGCGGTAAAGAGCGTTTGCGGAACTACGGTATTGCACCGCCCGTAGAGCAAAGTACCGATGGCAAGCCTGCTCGTATTTGGTTGCGAGCCGAAGGCGCACCAACGGTACCTTGCCCACGCTGCAACTCCACACGCACAGAACGGGTTAGCCAGTTTGGTTCTACGCCCTGTAAGGCCAACTACCGCTGCCAGGATTGTCTGGAACCGTTTGATTATTTCAAATGTATTTAAGCCTAGCCATTGGAGGAAATCATGGCACGCTTTCACCCCTTGCAAGTTATAGATGTGCGTCGCGAAACTCGCGATGCCGTAGTCGTTACATTGAAGCCGCGTCCAGAAGATGACGCATTGTTTACGTTTATCCCAGGTCAGTACCTGACCTTCCGTCGCGAGTTTGAAGGCGACGAGCTGCGCCGTTCGTACTCCATTTGCTCCGGCTTGGAAGAGGGCGTGTTGCGCGTGGGGATTAAACGGGTGGATGGTGGTGCGTTTTCCTCGTGGGCAAACGAAGAACTGACTGAAGGCGCTGTGCTGGAAGCCATGCCTCCTATGGGTAACTTCCATATTCCTATGGAACCCGAAAGTTCACGCCATTACTTGGGTTTCGCGGGTGGTAGTGGCATTACGCCTTTGCTGTCCATTATCAAAAGCACGCTGTCTAGTGAGCCACAAGCGAGCTTTACGCTGGTGTACGCCAACCGTCAGATCAGCTCCATGATGTTCCGTGAAGAGCTGGAAGATTTGAAAAACCAGTACATGGAACGCCTGTCTATCATCCATATTTTTGATAGAGAAGGCCAAGAGATTGAGTTGTTCACTGGTCGTATTGACCGTGAAAAATGCGATGGTTTGTTCGGTGGCTGGATCAACCTGTCATCTGTGCATACTGCCTTTATTTGCGGTCCAGAGCCCATGATGCTAACCATTGCTGATGCTCTGAAAGAACATGGTTTAGCCAAAGAGCGCATCAAGTTCGAGCTGTTCGCTTCGGCGCAGCCAGGTCGTGCTCGTAAGCAATCCACCAGTTCTGAAGCTGGTAGTGCCGCCAGAATGTGTGCGGCAACCGTGACGTTGGATGGTGTGGCCCGTAGTTTTGATTTCCCTAAAGAAGGTCAAAGCTTGTTGGATGCTGCACTGGAAAACGATCTGGATGCGCCATATGCCTGTAAAGCTGGCGTGTGCTCTACCTGCAAAGCCAAAGTGCTGGAAGGTGAAGTGGAAATGGCGGTCAACCACGCTCTGGAAGATTACGAAGTTGAGCAGGGTTATGTGCTGAGTTGCCAGTGCTATCCCTTGAGTGACAAGGTGGTAGTGAGTTTTGATGAGTAAGGGGAGTCGCTATGTCCGATACCATGAAAATTGAAGAATACTTAGAACAGGGCGGCGTACTGAGTTCGCCTGAAAATGCACCGGCTCGCTATCGTGGCGAGTTGATGCGCATGATGTCTGCTTTCGTGGATAGCGAACTGGCTGCTTCGGCAGGCTTTGCGTCTTCTATTAACTTTGCTCCCAACATCAAAGCACGTATTGCGGCTAGCCGTATTACGCTGGAAAAAGCCGATCATGCACAGCGCGTATTAGAAATTATGCGCAGCTTCGGCACCGATGTAGAGCGTTACGAGCAACAGCACGACTGGGCCGCTCGTTTGCCTAGAGATAACGCGCTGCCTACAGCGCGTCAGGGTTCGGACATGCGCTTATCGGTGTTCTACTTCCCTTTGAATAACTGGGTAGATGCGGTAGTAATGAACGTGCTGCAAGGTTTTGCTGCTGAAGTGCAGTTGGAAGAGCTGAGCAAAGTGTCATACGGCCCTTTGGCTGAAGTATTCCGCGATATTGCCCCCCAAGAAGTGCATCACGCCGAATTGGGTCAGGAAGGGTTGTCTGTATTGGTAAAAGCAGGCACGCACACTCAGCAAATCAAAGAGAGCTTGGCGTACTGGCACCCACGTGTAGCAGCAGGGTTTGGTCAACAAAACTCCACACGCTACGCCATGATGTGCAGACTGGGTCTGCGCCATGAAAGCAATAGTGATCAGTTGCTGCGCTGGGAAAAGCGCGTGAACGATCATTTGCAGGCACTAGGTTTACACGCCTGATCAAAACTCTATAACAGGAAGGAAAGTTTCATGACCATTTCATCGTCAACGCCTACGCGTCTTGAAAGCTATGTCTGCGGTAGCTGGACAGCTGGTACCGGGGCCGGGCAGACGTTGTTGGATGCGGTAACTGGTGAGGCGGTAGCTGTAGTAGATTCCACAGGTTTAGACTTTGCAGCCATACGTGAGTATGGCCGCAAAACAGGTGGTAAAGCATTGCGTGCTATGACGTTTCATGAGCGCGCTGGCATGCTCAAAGCGTTGGGTTTGGCCTTGTTGGAATGCAAAGAGGAACTCTATGCATTGTCCACACGCACGGGTGCAACACGACGCGACAGCTGGATTGATATTGAAGGGGGTATAGGAACACTGTTGACCTATTCCTCTAAAGGTAGACGCGAGCTGCCCAATACATCGGTATTGTTGGATGGCGGTATTGAGCGTTTATCCAAAGACAACAGTTTTAGCGCACAGCACATTTTGACACCGCTGCAAGGCGTGGCTATTCATATTAATGCGTTCAACTTCCCTTGCTGGGGTATGTTGGAAAAACTGGCGCCTACATGGTTGGCCGGTATGCCTGCCATTGTGAAACCTGCCAGCCAAACTTCGTACCTGACCGAATTGATGGTGCGTCGTATGTTAGATACTGGTGTGCTGCCTGAGGGGGCATTGCAACTGGTATGTGGCTCGGTAGGCGACTTGTTAAGCCATGTAGATGGTCAAGATGTTGTGACCTTTACAGGCTCTGCTTCTACGGGTCGTATGCTGCGTAGCAGCCGCGCCATTGTAGAAAATTCTGTACGTTTCACGATGGAAGCCGACAGCCTGAACGCGACAGTTCTAGGCACAGACGTGACTCCAGATAGTCCTGAGTTTGTGCAGTTTGTGCGTGAAGTCGTGAACGAGATGACTGTTAAAGCCGGTCAGAAATGTACCGCTATACGTCGTGTTATGGTGCCACGCGCATTGGTACCTGCAGTGCAAACCGCATTGTCGGAAGCCTTGGGCAAAGTCGTAGTGGGTGATCCTGCTGCTGAGGGCACCAAAATGGGGCCATTGGCTAGTCAAGATCAGCGCAAAGAAGTGCAAGAGCGTGTTCAAGAGTTGTTGGCAGAAACCCAAGTATGGTTTGGTCAGCCAGAGCAAAGCGATGCAGGCGCATCGGGTGCGTTCTATAACCCGGTATTGCTGTACTGCGATCAGCCTATGAGCGCTAAAAAAGTACACGATGTAGAGGCGTTTGGCCCCGTTAGCACGGTGATGCCTTACGACTCCTTGGATGACGCGGTAACGTTGGTACGTAAAGGGCAGGGTAGTCTGGTGACTTCCGTGTTCAGCTACGATCCAGCCGTTGTGCAACACGTAGTGTTGGGTATGGCGGCATTCAATGGCCGTATCTTGGTATCTAACCGAGATAGCGCGAAAAGCTCAACTGGGCACGGTTCACCAGTTCCTGGTGTAGTGCACGGTGGACCAGGCCGGGCAGGCGGTGGCGAAGAGCTAGGTGGGTTGCGCAGTGTGTTCCATTACATGCAGCGTACCGGTGTGCAAGGGCCTCCAACTATGTTGTCCGCCGTAACTGGCCGTTGGGTAGCCGGTGCTCCAGCACAAACAGAAGGGCCACATCCTTTCCGCAAATCGTTGGCAGAGCTCAAAATCGGCGATCAGCTGATTACAGCAAAACGCACGGTAAGCTTGGATGATATTGAGCACTTCGCGCACTTCACAGGTGATACTTTCTACGCCCACATGGACGAAGAAGCTGCTAAAGCCAACCCATTCTTTGATGGTCGTGTAGCACACGGCTATTTGGTGGTGTCTTTTGCAGCAGGCTTGTTTGTGGAATCGGCACCCGGTCCAGTTTTGGCTAACTACGGTGTAGATAACTTACGTTTCCTGACGCCTGTGTATGCCGGTGATACCTTGGGTGTGCAGTTAACGTGTAAAGAAATCAACCCACGCAGTAGCGCAGAGCATGGTGAAGTACGTTGGGATTGCGAAGTTACCAATCAAAATGGTGATGTAGTCGCACTCTACGATGTACTGACTATGGTTGCGAAAAGCTGGGAGAACTAACCCATGGCCCAGATTTTTTCTTTCGGTGGCGTGATCCCCGTTGTAGACCCTTCAGCGTACGTGCATCCTTCGGCGACGCTGATTGGTGATGTGATCATCGGCCCTGCCTGCTATGTAGGCCCGGGCGCTGTATTACGTGGTGATTTTGGCCGCATACAGTTGATGACTGGGGCCAACATCCAAGATAACTGTGTCGCACACAGTTTTCCGGATGCTGATGCCATCGTAGAAGAAGATGGGCATATTGGGCATGGTGCTATTTTGCATGGCTGCAGAGTAGGTAAAAATGCCATGGTGGGGATGAACGCCGTCATCATGGACCGCGCTGTCATTGGTGAGGACTCTATTGTGGGGGCGATGGCGTTTGTCAAAGCCGCCATGGAGATTCCACCGGGGCAGTTGGTGATGGGGGCGCCTGCACGTATTGTGCGCCCGCTCAAGCCTGAAGAAATTGCGTGGAAAAGCGAAGGGACGGCGTTGTACCAACGTTTGGCACTGGAAGCAGGCCAAACTATGCGTCAAGAAGCTGCGCCGTTGTCTGCACCCGAGCCAAATCGGCCTAGGGTGCAGGGGCCTGAGTATGATCCGTTGTTGATCACACGCTTAAAACGGGCCGCTGGGATAGAACCCAGCTAAGCAATCCGCGTTATTTATCCAGACGGGCCACCACAGCAGGACGCTTGGTGGCTTCGTCATTTTCATCCTGCCCAAATGTGTGATTGAGCGGTTGGTTGAAGTCTTCCGTGTCAAAGGCCATATCGCCTTCGGCATCAGGCTGACCGCTGATGGTTAAGCCTTCAAAGTCGAACAGCTCTTTGTCCATCAAGTGTGATGGCACCACTTTGTTCAGCGCACCAAACATATTCCATGTACGGCCTGGGAATTTTTTGTCCCATTCTGCAATCATGCGGTTGGCTTCTTGGCGTTTCAAGTTGACTTGAGAGCCGCACAAGTTACAAGGAATGATGGGGAATTCGCGAACTTGAGCGTACTCAATAATGTCTTTCTCGGCCACGTAGGCCAGAGGACGAATCACAATGTGCTTACCGTTATCCGACATCAGTTTTGGCGGCATGGCTTTAAGGCGGCCACCATAAAACAGATTCAGCATAAAAGTAGCCAGAATATCGTCTCGGTGGTGACCCAAAGCAACCTTAGTCGCGCCCAGTTCTTCGGCTACACGGTACAAAATACCGCGACGCAGACGTGAACACAGCGAACAGGTGGTTTTACCTTCGGGGATCACTCGTTTGACGATGGAGTACGTGTCTTGCGTTTCGATGTGGTAGTCCACACCAATGCTTTCCAAATACTCAGGCAATACGTGCTCAGGGAAACCGGGTTGTTTCTGATCCAGGTTCACTGCCACGATATCAAAATGTATAGGCGCACGGGCTTTCAGCTTGATCAGCAGATCCAGCAACGTGTAGGAGTCTTTACCACCCGACAAACAGACCATGATCTTGTCGCCGTCTTCAATCATGTTGAAGTCGCCAATCGCACGTCCGGCTTCACGCAGTAGGCGTTTTTCCAGTTGCAGGAAGTTGTGACGTTGTTTTTTTTCTTCGCGGGTCAGGGCAGACGTTTCTTCGCTGACGGCGGCTTCAGGGGAATGGAGAGTCATGGAGTAACGGTACGGCTTTGTTCAAGTTCAATGCCAACGGCATCGCAATCGCTGAATGCCTGAGGTTTGCTGATGCGCAAGCGTAGGCGCACAAGGTCTGGGAAGTCGGTAAATAGCCTGCGGGCTACTTGTTCAACCAGAGTTTCGAGCAAGTTTACGTGGGCTTGTGTGCACTCTTCAATGATGGCGTTACGCAATTGGCGGTAATCCAACACCGTAGCGATATTGTGATCATCCACAACGTGGTGTGTGAGCACATCGAACTCGGCATCAATATTAATAGGCTGAGTAGCGCGTAGCTCATGCTCCAGTATGCCGATGCGAGCACCCAATTCCAGATTGGTAAAGAAAACGCGGCGAACGGAGGGTGGCGGAGGTATTGCCGAAGCGAGAGTCATAACAAAAAGAAGAGTATTTAAAGCAAACTGAAATCGCGTTGTAGGCCCATGAGGTGTTGGCCACCATCTACAACAAGAGAGGAACCGGTGATGCTGGGGTTCTCTGCCAGCATTAACGCCGCATTGGCGATGTCATCCGGGGTGCTGGCGCGACCTAGAGGGGCCAGTGCATGGGTGCGGGCGAAATCGTCTTCACTCTGCAGATGACTGGGCATGGTCAGGCCAGGAGCTAATCCTACCACGCGAACATAGGGCGCTAGCCCCTGAGCAAGCATGGTGGTGGCTGATTGCAACGCTGCTTTACACAGCGTGTAGGAGAAAAAGTCGGGGTTATAGCCCCACAGCTTTTGGTCCAGCAAGTTGATCACCACACCTTGGCGCTGAGGGTGGTGAGGTTGTATGTGCTGCTGCAGTTGTTGTGCGAGCTCTATAGGCGCAACAAGATTAGGCCCCAAGTGCTGGTTTAACAGCTCGGCCGAAAACTGGTTGGCATTGTCATATTCGAACAGCGACGCGTTGTTAATAATGGCATCCAGCTGCCCTAGTTGTTCCACGCTACGGGTGAAAATGTCTTTGCGATCTTGGGCGTCAGACAAATCACCCTGTACCAGAGCACAACGACGTCCTAAGGCTTCTATTTCTGCGGCGGTCTGTAAGGCTTGTTCATGCGAACGATGATAATGCAGGGCAATATCCCAGCCTTGACGGGCAAAGCGTAGCGCCATGGCTTTGCCCAAGCGCTGGGCTCCACCCGTAATCAGTACACAGTTAACAGCAGATGAAGCGTGTGTCATGTCAGGAAATAAGACGTTTAAGCGAACAAGTCTGTTGTGGGGCCGGGCCTAATTTGGCACGGAAGCTGCGTAATTCATCACGGCGAAATACGTGTAGCTCTACCTTGTCTCCGGCGGTGTAAGCGGCAAGCAGCTTGTTTAACGAGGCTTGATCGTTGACGCGTAAACCATCCAGAGCCACGATTATATCGTTTGCAGAAATTCCTGCGTGATGAGCTGCACCATCCTCATAGGCGGTTGCCACTTGCAGCCCTTGTGGGCTGTTTTTGAGGCGTACTCCTAAGGATGGCAGTGGGCTCTCTGCTTGCCACTGTAACTCTATGCCTTGAGCCTGTAGTAGCGGCTGTAAGGGCACATCGTCACGACCATGGGCATAGCGTTGAATGAAGTCGCTAGTATCTACACCTGTGGCTTCTAAAATCAGCCCAGGAATAGCGTCTTCGGTCACGCCATGAGGTTTGCCTTGGTAGAAATCACGGCCATAGCGCTGCCACAATAAACGCATGACATCATCTAGGCTGCGTTGATCTTGAGTGTGTTGGCGTATATAGAGGTCTAAGCCTAGGGCTACCAAAGCCCCTTTGCTGTAATAGCTCACGAGAGCGTTAGGTGAGTTCTCGTCTTGTTTGTAGAAACGCGTCCACGTATCAAAAGAGCTTTCCGTGACGGATTGCTTCAGTCTACCGCCTGTACGGTGTACCACGTCTATGTTCTTGGCCAACAAGCTTAGGTATTGCTCTTCGCTGACTACCTTGGCGCGCAACAGCATCAAATCATCGTAGTACGAGGTAAAGCCTTCAAACACCCACAGCAGCTCGGTGTAGTTAGGCTGTAAATACTGATACGGCGCAAAGGCGGCAGGTTTTATACGTTTTACATTCCAAGTGTGGAAGTATTCGTGGCTGACTAAGCCCAAGAAGGTTTGATAACCAGCAGTTTTGGGTTGATCTCGTTGGCTAAGCGTAGGCAAGTCGCAGCGAGAAGCCATCAATGCCGTGGAGCTGCGATGCTCCAAGCCACCATAGTCGTCACCGGTCACCATAGTCATAAAGACATAGCGATCAGAGCTATCTAAGAACGGTACGCGGTTGTCATCGGGCTCAAATAAGCTAATTTGAGCTTCGCAAATGGCTTTAGCGTCAGCGGCGATGCGTTCTAAATCTAGATTAGGAATAACGCCCGTAAACACCATTTCGTGCAATGCACCGTGGGCATGAAAGCTGATATGCTGTGGTGTACCCATCTCTACAGGGTGATCCAGCAGAGCGTCATAATCTGGGGCCATATACAGCCCAAACTCATGACGTTTTGCAGCACCTTTGGTGCGTTTTGGGGCCAGCGGCAAGCTAGTGTAAACACGCCAGTCTTTTTGTTTTTTTGGTGCTTGTAAATCGACGAAGCAAGGCTGATTCTCTTGACCGTGTACGCCTAAAAATACGCTAGTACCGTTAAAGAAAGCATGGGTTTCATCGACGTGAGCGCTGCGTACTGACAAATCCCACGCATAGACGGTGTACTCAATATGCAAAGGGCCGTTAGTAGGAGCACATAGCCAGCGGTGGCTATCTAGCTTTTGTACGGCAACCGTTTTTTTGTCAGACGTGGCGCTTAAGCTCTCGATTTGACGGGAAAAGTCCCTAATCAAGTAGCTACCAGGGATCCACGCGGGCAAAAAAAGTTCTTGTCCTTGGGGGTTGGGTTTGGGAATATGCAGGGATACCTGTATACGGTGTCCGGCAAGATCAGGAAAACAAACGCGATACAGTATATTTTTGGCAGTCATCTTTTACTTTCAAGAATGCTTAACGGAGGCAATGTGAGCGAACCATCTTTAGTTCTGGTCGAAACCCGCGGACGCGTGGGTCTCGTGCAGATGAATAGGCTTAAGGCACTGAATGCATTAAATAATGAATTGATTAGCGAGTTAGCGCAAGCCATGCGGGCGCTGGACACTAATCCTGATATCAGTGTGATCGTGTTGACGGGTAGCCCCAAAGCATTTGCGGCTGGTGCTGACATTGCCGCCATGAAAGACTGGTTCTTTCAAGATGTGTATGGCGCTGATTTCTTGGGCGGTAATTGGGAAGACTTACGTCGCATACGCAAACCAGTGATTGCAGCTGTGTCTGGCTACGCATTAGGTGGTGGCTGCGAGTTGGCCATGCAATGCGACATGATTATCGCTGGCGATAACGCACAATTTGGTCAACCTGAAATTAAGCTGGGCATTATTCCTGGTTACGGTGGCACACAGCGCTTGCCTCGCGCCATTGGTAAAGCCAAAGCGATGGATATGATTTTGACTGCACGCATGATGAATGCACAAGAAGCCGAAGACGCTGGTTTAGTGTCTCGTGTGGTGCCGGCTGAGTCGCTAATGGAAGAAGTGATGAAAATTGCTGAAACCATTGCCAGCATGCCATTGCATTGCGTGATTATGGCTAAAGAAAACGTCAACCGCGCTTACGAGAGCCCATTGGCAGAAGGCCTGCTGTTTGAGCGTAGAAATTTCCATGCGTTATTTGCAACTCAAGATCAAAAAGAGGGCATGAACGCATTTGTGGAAAAACGACCACCAAAATTCCAACACTGTTAATAGTGTCTTTGATTTTAAGCAAGCTATACGGGGCGCGGCTTTGCGCCCCGTTAACATATTTTGTTGCCGTATTATGACTAAAAGAAGGTAACGATTTGTGGCGTGAATGCCTTTGTTAATTTGCGTGAAGCAAAAAAAAGACGCTATACTTTACGGGTTTGGCACCAAGCAACTTAGTGATGAATTGCCATATTTACACGATTTTTCGCATGTAAAGTGTTGTCTTGCAAGGAAATCGTATCCGAGCAAGATATTCAATCAGGAAGGCTAAGTTATGCAGCGGGCCAACAACACCGATAGCACTCAGTTACAGGCTGTCGGACCAGAAACCAACGAAGTACAAGATCACAACAAGCTGGTTCTGACACCAGAGCAACGAAGCCGACTGGCTAAGCGTTCTGGAGCAGGAATAGTTCGTGTGCTCATGGCTCAGGCAGTCATGGCAATAGTCGTTATCTTGATTTCGTGGATGGTCGCAGGTAGCAATGCAGCACTCTCAGCTTTGCTGGGCGCAGCAGCTTACTTGATACCGAATGCACTTTTTGCCATGCGGCTGTTGCTGAATTTGTTCAGCGGTAAGACAGCAACAGTACAAGCCTTCTTTGTGGGTGAACTGTTTAAGCTAGGCTCAGCATTGGGTATTTTGGCGCTAGTGGTCTGGTCTGATACGGGTTGGCTGGTGTGGCCAGCCTTGTTGTTTGGGCTGCTCGGTGTATTAAAGGGATATGTGCTGCTGCTTGTCGCAGGCAAGTTGCCATAAACGATTAACGGGTCTCGTACCCATAATGTATACGTCACAGGGTAATTCAGATGGCTGCCAGTGGTATTTCGCCTCAGTCTGACTACATTCAGCACCACCTTGTTCACATGAACAGTACGGGTGAAAAGCAGAGTGTTATAGCCGATTTCAGCATCATCAACTATGACTCGATCTTCTGGTCGTTGATCATGGGTTTGCTGGTCGTGTTTTTCTTGTACCGTGCAGCGCGTTCTGCAACAGCAGGTGTACCAGGTCGTTTCCAAACTGCCGCTGAAATGCTGGTTGATTGGGTTGCTGATCAGGCTAAATCCATCGTTCACAATGAAGAGTCCCGCCGCTTTGTGGCACCAATGGCACTGACAGTGTTCTTGTGGATCATTCTGATGAACGTGCTGGACTTGATCCCCGTTGACTTCCTTGGTTGGATCTTCATCCAAACAGGTTTGGCTAGCGAACACGGCGATCCCCTGTACTACCACCGTATTTTGCCAACCGCCGACTTGAACATCCCTATGGGTATGTCTCTGGGCGTGTTGTTGATGACACTGTATTACAGCGTCAAAATGCATAAGCCTACAGGCTTTGTGAAATCATTATTTACAGCCCCCTTTACCTTTGGTGGTATTGCTGGTGTGCTGCTGGCTCCGTTCAACTTCTTGCTGAACCTTATCGAGTACGGGGCCAAAACGGTTTCTCTCGGTATGCGACTGTTCGGTAACATGTTCGCGGGTGAGCTGGTTTTCATGTTGATCGCGTTGTTAGGCGGGGCATGGACAGGGTTTAATGGCTCAAGCATTGGCTTGGGTGTGGGTCACGTATTGGCCGGTTCTATATGGGCAATTTTCCATATTCTGATCGTGCTGCTGCAGGCGTTTATTTTCATGATGCTGACACTCGTTTACGTGGGTCAGGCTCACGAAGGCCATTAAACATATTCCGGGTTTGGCGCGGTGTCTGACCCGGGGCTGATCAGTTTTTCTGCTACGCCGTTCCGTTTTTTATTTGTTTTTTGAACACAAGATTTTTAACCAAGGAGTTGTCATGACCAACGTTGCTTTTGTTGCACTGGCTTGCGGTATTATCGTCGGTCTGGGTGCATTTGGTGCCAGTATCGGTATTGCCCTGATGGGTGGTAAATACTTGGAAGCTTCTGCTCGTCAACCAGAGCTGATGAACGCTTTGCAAACCAAAATGTTCCTGTTGGCTGGTCTGATCGATGCGGCCTTCCTGATTGGCGTTGGTATTGCCATGTTGTTTGCGTTTGCTAACCCATTCGTTGGTTAATAGCGGCGCGTCCGCTGGCCCTACGGCGGACAGGCAGTTGAGGTTGGCGGTGCTGTAAATTGCGCCGCTCTCGACTTGAACATAGGGTGTCGGTACATTTTTAGCCCGGCACAAGAGGTATTTAAGGGATACGACCGTGAATTTAAACGCGACTCTCTTTTTCCAGATGATCGTGTTTTTCGTCTTGGCTTGGTTTACGATGAAATTCGTATGGCCACCACTGACGAGAGCAATCGATGATCGTCGCCAAAAGATTGCCGATGGTCTAGCTGCAGCCGATAAAGGCAAAGCTGATCTGGCACAAGCCCAGGCACGTATCAGTCTGATGGAAGCATCCGCGAAGTCCGATAACCATGCACGTTTGGCTGAAGCTGAAAAGCAAGCCGCTGCACTTATCGAACAAGCACGCGCTGAAGCTGAACATGAAAAAGCCCGTATCATCGCCCAGGCTCATCTGGACGCGGTACAGGAAGTACAGCGTTTGCGTGATCAACTGCGTGGCGACGTGGCCAAATTGGCCGTAATTGGCGCTGAGCAGATTCTGCGACGCGAAGTTGATTCTTCTGTGCATGCCGAGCTGTTGAACCAGCTTGAAGCAGAACTTTAATCTGAAGGTAGGCCATGGCTGAACTATCGACTATTGCCAGACCTTACGCTGAGGCGCTGTTCGAGGCTGTACGCCAAGAACAGGGTGCACTTGAGCAATGGGCGGCCCTCTTGTCCGAAATGGCTCAGGTGGCTGATCTTCCCGACGTTCGTGAAGCACTGGCTACGCCCACGCTGAACAATACGCAGCGTTTTGAGATTTTTTCAGGTCTGCTGAAAACCCCACTGAATGACAAGGCACGCAATCTGCTGAACTTGCTGATTGCTAACGGACGCCTGCTGCTATTGCCGCAGGTTGCTGAACAGTTTGACCTTCTGAAACATAAACAAGAAGGTAGTGCTGTAGCCCGCATCAGCAGTGCGTTCCCCTTGCAAGGTGATGAGCTGAACAAGCTTGTTGCCGCACTTGAGAAAAAATTCGGTTTGAAGCTAGAGCCTGAAGTCACCGTTGATACTGATTTGATCGGCGGCGTTCGCGTAGTGGTAGGCGATCAGGTACTTGATACTTCCGTGCAGGCCCGTCTGGCCCGCATGCGCGACACATTGGCAGCTTGATGGCAGGCCAGAATACAGGATTCCAGGAGTCTGAACATGCAACTTAATCCGTCTGAGATCAGCGAACTGCTCAAGAGCCGAATTGAAGGCCTTGGCGCGTCTGCAGACATTCGCACGCAGGGCACGGTCGTTTCCGTGACTGACGGTATTACACGTATCCACGGCTTGTCCGATGTGATGCAAGGGGAAATGCTAGAGTTCCCTAACAACGTATACGGCTTGGCGCTGAACCTGGAGCGTGACTCCGTTGGTGCCGTTATTCTGGGTGAGTACACAGGCGTGTCGGAAGGCGACCCTGTTAAAGCCACAGGTCGTATTCTTGAGGTTCCTGTGGGTCCTGAACTGCGCGGTCGCGTAGTGGATACACTGGGTAACCCAATCGATGGTAAAGGCCCTATCAACGCTAAAGCTACGGACGTAATCGAAAAGGTTGCTCCTGGTGTGATTGCTCGTCAATCCGTTGATCAGCCTCTGCAAACTGGTATTAAAGCGATTGACTCCATGGTGCCAGTTGGCCGTGGTCAGCGTGAATTGATTATTGGTGACCGTCAGACTGGTAAAACAGCTGTGGCAGTTGACACCATCATCAACCAGAAAGGCAAAAACGTTACTTGTGTATACGTAGCTGTTGGTCAGAAAGCTTCTACCATCAACAACGTAGTACGCAAATTGGAAGAGCACGGTGCTCTGGAATACACAATCGTAGTTGCTGCGTCGGCTTCCGAGTCCGCAGCGATGCAGTACCTGGCTCCTTACGCCGGTTGCACGATGGGTGAATACTTCCGTGACCGTGGTGAAGATGCTCTGATCGTTTACGATGACTTGACCAAACAAGCATGGGCATACCGTCAGGTTTCCTTGCTGTTGCGTCGTCCTCCAGGTCGTGAAGCTTACCCAGGTGACGTGTTCTACCTGCACTCCCGTTTGCTGGAGCGTGCTGCTCGTGTAAACGCTGAGTACGTAGAGCGTCTGACTAACGGTGAAGTAAAAGGCAAAACTGGTTCTTTGACCGCTCTGCCAATTATTGAAACCCAAGCTGGTGACGTTTCCGCTTTCGTTCCTACCAACGTAATTTCTATTACTGACGGTCAGATCTTCTTGGAAACAGACTTGTTCCACTCCGGTGTACGTCCTGCGATTAACGCTGGTATTTCCGTATCCCGCGTGGGTGGTGCAGCTCAGACCAAAGTGATCAAGAAAATGTCCGGTGGTATTCGTACTAACCTGGCTCAGTACCGTGAATTGGCTGCGTTTGCGCAGTTCTCTTCTGATCTGGATGAAGCTACACGTCGTCAGTTAGAGCGTGGCCGTCGTGCTGTTGAGTTGTTGAAACAGCCTCAGTACGTCACATTGGAAGTGTGGGAAATGGCTGTTAGCTTGTTCTCCATTAACAATGGCTACTTGGATGACCTCGAAGTTGCGCAGATTCTGCCATTCGAAAAAGCCCTGAAAGACTCGCTGCGTAGCAAACATGCAGACCTGGTAAACCGTATCCAAGATACGGCTAACCTGAGCAAAGAAGATGAAGCTGAATTGGCTGCAGCCATTCAGGACTTCAAAAAGCACGGCTCTTTCTAAGTCTGGAGCTAAGGCAGGGGCAGGCTAGTTCTGCCCCATATAGCGGGGCAGGTGCCCTGTCCCGATAACGCCTTTACAGGAAAGTGTGATGGCTGGAATTAAAGAAATTCGTACAAAGATCAAGAGCGTGCAAAACACGAGCAAGATCACCAAAGCCATGGAGATGGTGGCGGCATCCAAAATGCGTAAAGCGCAAGAGCGGATGCGTGCAGGCCGTCCTTATGCGACCAAGGTACGCGAAATTGCAGCGCACCTGATGCAGGCACACCCAGACTACGCACACCCATACTTGCTTGAGCGTGAAAAGCTGAATGCAGTTGGTGTGGTGGTAGTTAGTACGGATAAAGGCCTGTGTGGTGGTTTGAATACCAACATTTTGCGTTTGGTATTGGCTCGTCTGCGCGATTTTGAAAATCAAGGCATTAAGGTACAAACCACAGCGCTGGGTAGCAAAGCTGCCTCTACGCTGGCACGTGTTGGTGCTAACTTGGTGTCTCAGGAAGTGCAGTTGGGTGATGAACCTAACCTTGAGCGTTTGATCGGTGCTGTTAAAGTGCAGATGGACGATTTCGTTGCTGGCAAGATTGATGCAGTCTACCTAGCTACAAGTCGCTTCGTAAACACCATGACGCAGGATCCTACGTTCATTCGTTTATTGCCACTGCCTAGCGGTTTGGCAGATCCTTTCCAGGTTGTAGGCGAGAGTGCAACAGCATCTACGGCACTCAAATCTGAATACGGTTGGGATTACATCTACGAACCCGATTCGAAAACTGTTATTGATGAACTGTTGTTGCGCTATGTAGAAGGTCTGGTGTATCAGGCTGTAGCGGAAAACATGGCTTCTGAGCAATCCGCCCGTATGGTGGCGATGAAGGCCGCATCCGATAACGCCAAAAAAGTGATTGGTGAGCTGCAACTGGTTTACAACAAAACCCGTCAAGCTGCTATTACTAAAGAAATTTCTGAAATCGTGGGGGGTGCCGCAGCCGTGTAATCGGTGTGTGGCTAACCATTAAGTTATTATGCAAGGACTAAACATGAGCAACGGTACCATCGTTCAGTGCATCGGCGCCGTGGTGGATATTCAGTTCCCCCGCGACAGCATTCCTAAGGTTTATGACGCCTTGAAGCTTGTCGATACAAGCTCCAAATTCGCCGAAGAAGGTTTGACCTTCGAAGTTCAGCAGCAATTGGGTGACGGCGTTGTCCGTACGATTGCTATGGGTTCCAGCGACGGTTTGCGCCGTGGCATGGAAGTAGGCAACACCAACGCTCCTATCTCCGTTCCAGTTGGCTCCGCCACTCTGGGTCGTATTATGGACGTACTGGGTCGCCCAATCGACGAAGCTGGCCCAATCCCTACTGAAGAGCGTCGCGCTATTCACCAAGATGCCCCTAAATTTGACGAGCTGTCCCCATCCGTGGAATTGCTTGAAACCGGTATCAAAGTGATCGACTTGGTTTGCCCCTTTGCTAAAGGCGGTAAAGTAGGTCTGTTCGGTGGTGCGGGTGTGGGTAAAACCGTGAACATGCTTGAGCTGATCAACAACATCGCTAAGCAACACAGTGGTTTGTCCGTGTTCGCTGGTGTAGGTGAGCGTACCCGTGAAGGTAACGACTTCTACCACGAAATGGCAGAAGCTGGCGTTATTCAACTGGACAACATCGGCGAATCCAAAGTAGCCATGGTGTTCGGTCAGATGAACGAGCCTCCAGGTAACCGTCTGCGCGTGGCATTGTCCGGTCTGACTATGGCGGAAAAATTCCGTGACGAAGGTCGTGACATTCTGTTCTTCGTAGATAACATCTACCGTTACACCTTGGCCGGTACTGAAGTATCCGCGCTGTTGGGTCGTATGCCTTCCGCCGTGGGTTACCAACCTACACTGGCTGAAGAGATGGGTAAACTGCAAGAGCGTATTACTTCCACTAAAACTGGTTCTATTACCTCTATTCAAGCTGTTTACGTTCCTGCGGATGACTTGACTGACCCATCCCCAGCAACAACCTTCTTGCACTTGGACTCCACAGTTGTGTTGTCTCGTGACATCGCTGCTTTGGGTATCTACCCTGCGGTTGACCCACTGGGTTCTACAAGCCGTCAGTTGGATCCTCAAGTTGTTGGTGAAGAGCACTACGCAATTGCGCGTGGCGTACAGCAAACTCTGCAGCGTTACAACGAATTGCGTGACATTATCGCGATTCTGGGTATGGATGAGCTGTCTCCAGAAGACAAACAGATCGTTGCTCGTGCACGTAAGATCCAGCGTTTC
>SRSN01000005.1 GCA_004791645.1 Alcaligenaceae bacterium 429 | reverse complement strand
ACCGATGGCTGACCCTTGGTGTCACCGACATACTGCCGCGTGTTTTCAGCACCACCAATCCACTCGTACAACATGCCTGTGGCTTGGGTTTGCTAAGCATGGACCTGTTTGCTGCAACGAAAAACACCTTAGCCACGCACCTGTTGCAAGGCACCCGAATCTGAACCTTGGCCTGCATTGAGCAGGCCTCACTATCTCTGTTTTATGCATATAGGCTCCTGGTCCTTCGCTAACCCCGTCTTTGTTGCCCCTATGGCAGGGGTAACGGATCGTCCTTACCGACGCCTGTGCAAGGCGTTGGGGGCTGGGCATGCAGTATCAGAGATGGCAGCAAGCAACCCCAAACTATGGAATAGCGTTAAGACTTCCAGACGCATAGACCATCAAGGCGAAACCGCGCCTATTGCCGTACAAATTGCTGGCTCAGACCCTGAAATGATGGCTGAAGCCGCTCGCTTCAATATAGAGAAAGGCGCACGCATCATTGATATCAACATGGGGTGCCCCGTCAAAAAAGTCTGTAATGTTGCCTCCGGCTCCGCCTTGCTGCGTGACGAGCCACGCATTGCTGCTATTTTGGAAAGTGTTGTAGCTGCCTGTCAGCCCCTAGACGTACCGGTTACACTTAAAACCCGTACTGGCTGGGATAGAGAGTCTAAAAATGCGTTGCGTATTGCCCGCTTAGCACGTGAAAGCGGCATTGCAGCACTCACCTTACATGGCCGCACACGCTGCGACCTGTACCAAGGCGAAGCCGAATACGACACCATTCGTCAAGTTAAGCAAGAGGTAGATATACCCCTTATTGCTAATGGGGATATCGATAGTCCCGAAAAAGCCAAATACGTACTACAGTACACTGAAGCAGACGCAATTATGGTCGGCCGGGCAGCCCAAGGCCGTCCCTGGATTTTCAGAGAAATTAATCATTACCTGCAACATGGCGAGCACCTCGCCCCACCCACCTTTGGTGAGTTGCGCGATGTGTTGCTGGAACACCTAGAAGACCATTACGCCTTCTACGGTGAGTTCACGGGAGTACGCACTGCCCGTAAACACATAGGGTGGTATTTCGCCCATCTTCCGGATATCCGGACGTGGTTAGATCAGATTAACAAGATCGAAACTACCCACGAACAGTTTCACGCTATATCGCAGTGGTTTGATCAACGCGATCCTACTGCACCTTTTGTAAACGAACCTGCTGTTGCCTGATCGGAACAGCGTTGCCTGTTACACCCAATTTAGAAAATATGTCTACTACCAACCCACTAGAACAATCTGTCAGAGACCGCCTAGAGCGTTATTTTGCTGACCTAGGCGAATCTGAGCCGCGCGATATGCTGGCCATGGTCATCAGTTGTGTCGAACGCCCTGTTCTTCAAGTGGCACTGGAGCGTACCCAGGGCAACCAGTCCAAAGCAGCCGAAATGCTGGGTATTACCCGCAGCACGCTGCGCAAAAAGCTGCAATCGCATAATCTACAACCCTGATTCTTAACTACTCTCGTCTACTCTCATGAAAATCCAGACCGCTTTGCTCTCGGTTTCCGACAAAACCGGCATTGTTGATTTCGCCCAAGCACTAGCTAGCCGTGGTGTGCGCCTGCTTTCCACTGGTGGCACAGCTAAGTTGCTGAAAGAAGCCGGCTTGTCCGTTACCGAAGTGGCCGAGCACACCGGCTCCCCAGAAATTCTGGATGGCCGCGTTAAAACCTTGCACCCAAAAATTCACGGTGGCCTGTTGGCTAGACGTGACGATGCAACTCACCTGAAAACACTGGAAGAGCACGGCATCAGCCGCATCGACCTGTTGGCAGTGAACTTGTACCCATTTCGCGAAACCATTGCGAAGAAAGACTGTAGTTTTGGCGATGCCATCGAAAACATCGATATTGGCGGCCCAGCTATGTTGCGTGCAGCGGCGAAAAACCACGGTAGCCCAGCAGGTGGCGTAACCGTTGTGATCGACCCTCTGGATTACAGCCGTATCTTGGCTGAAATGGATGCTGACGAAGGTCGTACCAGCTACGCATTGCGTTTGGAATTGGCTGGCAAAGTATACGCACACACAGCCTCTTACGACGGTGCTATTGCATCCTACCTGAGCAGCCTAACTAACCCTGAGCCTGCGGCTGAAAGCACACCTGAGCGCGAAGAATGGCCTCAAGTATTGAGCCTGCAATTGCACCAATCTCAAGCATTGCGTTACGGCGAAAACCCACACCAAAGCGCCGCCTTCTACAAAGACCAAGAAGTAGGCCGTGGTTTGCTGGGCAACTACCAACAGTTGCAAGGCAAAGAACTGTCCTACAACAACATTGCCGATGCGGATGCAGCATGGGAATGCGTACGCAGTTTTGACACTGGCGCATGTGTGATTGTTAAGCACTCCAACCCTTGCGGCGTAGCCTTGGGTGACACACCATTGGCAGCCTACCAACAAGCTCTGAAAACTGATCCTACGTCGGCATTTGGTGGCATCATCGCCCTGAACAGTACCGTAGATGCTGCAGCAGCAACAGCCATCAGCGCTCAGTTCTTGGAAGTCTTGCTGGCCCCTTCTTACTCCCCAGAAGCGCTGGATATTCTGGCTCAGAAGAAAAACGTACGCGTGTTGGTAGTACCTGATGGTCAATCCCATAACGACTTCAACGTGAAGCGTGTGGGCGGCGGCTGGTTGGTACAAACTCCTGACACCTACCGCGACGCTGTGGAAAACTTCAAAGTGGTTTCCGAGAAGCAGCCTACAGAACAGCAATTGCAAGACATGCTGTTTGCATGGAACGTGGCTAAATACGTGAAATCCAACGCCATTGTGTTTACTGCTGGCGGTATGACATTGGGCGTAGGCGCTGGCCAAATGAGCCGCGTAGATTCCGCACGTATTGCTTCTATTAAAGCCTCTAACGCTGGTCTGACCCTGCAAGGTTCAGCCGTTGCATCTGATGCTTTCTTCCCCTTCCGTGATGGTCTGGACGTGGTTGCTGATGCAGGCGCTACCTGCGTGATTCAACCCGGTGGCAGTATCCGTGACGATGAAGTAATTGCAGCCGCTAACGAACGCGGTATTGTGATGATCTTCACTGGCACACGCCACTTCTATCACTAATGCGCATACTTGGCATTGACCCTGGCCTACGACGTACCGGTTTCGGTGTGATCGAGGCTCAGGGGTCCAGCTTGACCTATGTGGCCAGTGGCACCATCGTGGTGCCCACTGAGCTAGCTCTCTCAGAGCGTTTAAAGGTGATTCTGGATAACGTGCGCGAAGTCGTTGGCCTGTATACGCCTGATCAGGCGGCCATTGAACACGTGTTCGTCAATGCCAATCCGCAATCTACCCTACTACTGGGGCAAGCCCGTGGCGCTGCACTGTGCGCCTTAGCGGACAAGAACCTCCCGGTCATGGAATACACCGCCCTACAAATCAAAAAAACCACAGTAGGTCGCGGTCACGCTGCCAAAGAACAAGTACAAATGATGGTGCAACATCTGCTGCGTCTGGATGGCCCTCCTGCACCTGATGCCGCCGATGCCTTAGCATGTGCCATCTGCCATGCCCATCACTATCCACTGACCAACCGTTTAGGTATTCAGCTGGAACAAGCAAGCTCTACACCCCGCATACGCGGAGGCCGACTGATTTCTTAATGGAGTCCTCATGATTGGACGCATTACAGGCACGCTCATTGAAAAACAGCCCCCCACCATTTGTGTGGATGTAAACGGTGTGGGCTACGACATTGATGTACCCATGAGCACCTATTACGATTTGGGTGAACTGAACAGCCGTATCTCGCTATTTACCCACCTCACGGTGCGCGAAGATGCACACGTACTCTACGGTTTTGGCAACGCCTCTGAGCGCGCTGCATTCCGTACCTTGATCAAAGTAAGCGGCATTGGCGCGCGCACTGCCTTGTCTATTTTGTCAGGGCTCAGCGTGCAAGATTTAGCGGCTGCCATTCATCAGCAAGACGCGAGCCTACTTACCACTGTTCCTGGCATTGGCAAAAAAACAGCAGAGCGTTTGTTGTTGGAATTGCGTGGGAAATTTTCTGCAGACAGCGCGATTGCTGCCAACCTGCCTGAGCAGGCACATAACGAACGCAGTGACATTCTGAATGCCTTGCTCGCTCTGGGTTACAACAACACCGAAGCCAGCAAAGCACTTAAAGCTCTACCCGAAGACGTGTCGGTATCAGACGGCATCCGGTTGGCACTGCAAAGCCTGTCCAAGCGCTAAATACTTGCATAGCTGCAGGCTATCCAAATTACCACCACTGACTATCACCCCTACACGCTTACCACGAATCTGCTCGGCAGCCTGCACGGCTGCTGCTGCAGCCAAACAGCCAGTAGGCTCTACTACCATCTTCATACGTTCAGCAAAGAAACGCAGCATATTGAGCAACTGCTGATCGCTCACAGTCACAATGTCAGTCACATTCTGCGTGATGATATTGAAGGTGGTGGTAGATAAGGACTGCGTTTGCGCGCCATCCGCAATAGTTTGTGGCGTAGCAATACGCACCAACTGACCTTGACGCAACGACTGCTGCGCATCATTACCCAGTTCTGGCTCTACCCCAAACACCTTGCATGCTGGCGATAACGCTTTAGCGGACAGTAATGAACCCGACAGCAAACCACCACCACCTATAGGCACAAACAACTGATCCAGTTCGCCTACATCGTCAAATAACTCTTTTGCTACGGTGCCCTGCCCCGCGATGATGCCTTCATCTCCAAAGGGTGGGATGAAATACAGCCCTTGCTCAGCGGCCAATTGCCGCGTCAGGCTGTCTCTATCATCAAGATGACGGTCATACTCCACAATAGTGGCGCCATAACCTTGGGTGGCCGCTTTTTTAGCCTGTGGTGCATCAGCAGGCATCACTATCGTTGCATGCACGCCTTGCATACGTGCAGCCAACGCCACAGCTTGTGCCATGTTGCCAGAAGAATACGTAATGACGCCTCGCGCTCGCTGCTCCGGCGTGAGCCGGGCAACCGCGTTGTAACCCCCTCGAAACTTAAATGCACCTACACGCTGAAAGTTTTCACATTTAAAGAAAACCTCAGCGCCTAACCAAGCATTCAAGGTAGAGGATTGCAATACCGGTGTACGATGCGCCACACCTTTTAAACGCTGTTCAGCCCGCTCAATCTCTTCAAAATCGAGCCCATTCGACACAGCATACATCTTCGTAAATTCTCCCATGGCTCTGTCATAGAGCAGACAGATAAGTAAAGCATTATGCCACCAGCGAGGCTTGCGCGACACTCCCACGGGACTATGTGATTGGTGTACCATACTGTGTATTCATTCAGTGAACTGCTATGGCCATTTATTCAGACTCTCTTCGCAGCGATCCGTCCCCAGCACCTCGTATGGTTGAGGCTACTGCACAGTCTCCCAACGAAGAATCCATCGAACGCGCACTACGCCCTAAAACGCTACATGACTACGTAGGTCAGCAGCGTGTACGCGATCAATTAGAGATCTTCATTACCGCTGCACGTGGCCGTCACGAAGCACTGGATCACGTGCTGCTATTTGGCCCTCCGGGTTTGGGTAAAACCACGCTAGCGCATATCGTGGCGCAAGAAATGGGGGTACGTCTGCACCAAACCTCTGGCCCTGTACTGGAAAAACCCGGTGACTTAGCTGCTTTGCTGACGAATCTGGATAAAAACGATGTGCTGTTCATCGATGAAATCCACCGACTATCGCCCGTGGTAGAAGAAATCCTCTACCCCGCCATGGAAGACTATCAAATCGACATTATGATTGGCGATGGCCCGGCCGCCCGCAGCGTCAAAATCGATTTGCAGCCCTTCACTTTAGTAGGCGCTACCACGCGCGCTGGCATGCTCACCAACCCATTGCGTGACCGCTTTGGCATTGTCTCTAGACTAGAGTTCTACAACACTGCCGATCTACAGCATATTGTGGAGCGCAGCGCACGCTTATTGAATGTGGAATGTGTGGGTGACGGCGCTCAAGAAATTGCCCGACGCTCTCGTGGCACACCACGTATCGCTAACCGCTTACTGCGTCGTGTACGTGACTACGCTGACGTCAAAGCCAATGGCACGATCAGCTCACAAACGGCTAACGATGCCCTAGCATTGCTAGAAGTTGACCCATTAGGCTTAGACTTAATGGACAGAAAATTACTGGAAGCCATCATTCATCGTTTTGATGGCGGCCCTGTAGGCGTAGACAGCTTGGCTGCGGCCATTGGCGAAGAACGCGACACTATCGAAGACGTGATAGAACCCTATCTGATTCAACATGGGTTTATGCAACGCACCCCCCGTGGGCGTACCGCTACCCGTATGGCATGGACACATTTGGGGCTTACGCCTAGTGCTAACGTAGCAGCTGGTGGTGCGTTATTCGACTAACGATTCAGCAACGCTGGCCACGCAGGCCAGCAAATCGTCACCGTAGGCTTTAAGCTTACGCACGCCCACACCCGAAATACAGCGTAAATCGTCTAAATCTTGAGGCTGCTCTATGGCTATCTGCCTCAAGGTCGCATCATTAAAAATAATGTAGGCGGGCACTTCGTGCTCTTTTGCCACCACGGAACGCCACTCACGCAAAGCTTGGAAAAAGGGCTGAGCTTCAGGCGGCAACTGTGTGGCGGGTTTACTGCTACGTGTAGCCTTGGAAGCAATAGTGGCTTCACGCCTGAACATTAGCTGCTGCTCACCTTTAAGCACTGGTCTAGCTTTTTCTGTTAACCCCAAGGTACCGTAACCTTGCGTGTCTACAGCCAGCACATTGAGTGCCAACAGCTGTCGCAATACGCCACGCCAACCCTGATCGTTAATATCACTGCCTATACCAAACACGCTTAGGCTTTGATGGCCGTACTCTTTGACTCGCTCAGTTTCTTTGCCGCGCAAAATATCAATCAAGTGCCCTGCACCAAAGCGTTGGCCTCGCTCTCGCCATAAACGATATACCGCTGACAATAATTTCTGAGCAGCTACCGTGCCGTCCCATGACTCTGGGGGCTGCATACACGTATCGCAGTTTTGGCAGTTATGTATGGTCTCGCCAAAATACGCCAACAACGATTGGCGTCGGCAGCTCACGGTTTCGCACAAGCCCAGCATGGCATCCAGCTGACGCCCTTGCGTACGCCGGTGGCTTTCCTCGGCCTGTGAGTCACTAATCATGCGATGCAACTGCACCACGTCTTGCAAACCATACGCTAACCATGCTGTAGCCGGTTCACCATCGCGGCCTGCACGCCCGGTCTCTTGGTAATAGCCTTCAATAGATTTGGGTAAATCAATGTGCGCCACAAACCGCACATCGGGCTTATTCACCCCCATACCAAAGGCGATGGTCGCCACCATCACCACCCCATCCTCTCGCAGAAAGCGGGATTGGTTCTGCGCACGTACCGCCGCACTTAAGCCAGCATGGTACGGCAACGCATTCACACCTTCTCGTACTAAGAACTCAGCCGTATCCTCTACTCGCGCACGCGATAAGCAATACACAATACCGCTTTCGCCCGGATGCTCATCTCGAACCAAACTCAATAACTGACGACGCACATCGTTTTTCTCTACGATGCGATAGCAAATATTGGGCCTATCAAAGCTGGACACAAAATGCTCAGCATGATGCAGCGATAAACGCTCAGCAATTTCATGACGAGTTTCGGCTGTGGCTGTGGCTGTCAGCGCGATACGCGGCACATCTGGCCAGCGCTCTGCCAAATAAGACAAGCCCAAATACTCAGGACGAAAATCGTGCCCCCACTGGGACACACAGTGCGCCTCGTCAATGGCAAACAAGGCAATATGACCACGCGCCAGCAAATCTAGGCAACGGTCAGTCAACAAGCGCTCGGGGGCCACATACAACAGATCTAACTCACCCGCCAGAAACGCACGTTCTACCTCGCGGGTTTGCGCCCATTCTTGAGTGGAGTTTAAATAGGCCGCGCGCACCCCTAGCTCAGTCAGGGCATCAACCTGATCTTGCATCAACGCAATAAGGGGGGAAATCACAATGCCCGTACCCGGCCGTATCAGGGCGGGAATTTGATAACACAGCGACTTACCGCCACCGGTTGGCATTAATACCAGCGCATCACCGCCAGTCACTACTTGTTCGATAATCGCGCGTTGGTCTCCCCTGAAGGCATCATAGCCAAACACATTTTGCAGGGTTTCCAGAGCGGGATCAGACATGAAAATTTTCAATTAAAACAAGAGATAAGCGTACCGCAGAATGAGCAACGCTTTGACTTCAGCCCGTAGACTGTACCAGAAAACCCTAGGCGACTCACGATTTGGTGCTATTAAAAACTGCTGTAACTTCTGCCGCATCCAGAGAGCGCTTGATGGCCGTATATTTTTCCAACAACGCCGACTTATAGACTACACCCAATAAGCGGGGCTCGGTCTCTTCGCTTAACACTGGCAAACGCTCACCACTAAAACTCACAAAGTAATCTTGAGCTTCATCCAAACTCATATTAGGCGTTAAGGTTTTCACAAAGTCTGGGCGCAACACATCAGCCAAAGTGAGTTTTTCGGTGTCCAAGTGATGCAATAACAAGCGGGTTAAATCTTGTTGAGCCACCACCCCTTGGAACACATTATTCGCATCCACCACGTACACGTATTTGACGGGGTAATCTAAGAACATCTGCAACGCTTCGCTAATCTTGGCGTCGTCTTTGAGTACGGTTTCGGCGGGCCGTACCAATTCGTTCAAACGCGTATGCCGCAAGGTGCTACGCAAACGTTCGTTTTGTTCTCGTACTAGTACCACGTCATACATAGCAACTTCGGCGAGTAAGCGTGCCACAAAGTATGCCACTACCGTCGCAACAATCAGTGGCAACACCAACGCATAGCTAAGCGTCATTTCAAACAGCATCAAAATAGCCATGAGTGGCGCACTAGTAGCCGCGCCCAAAAACGCCCCCATGCCCACTAAGGTAAACAGGTGCAAGGGAATGCTCAGACCCGGCACCACAGACAACAACAGTTGCCCACACAAGGTACCAAATGCTGCACCCACAAATAGCGCTGGGGTAAACACACCACCAATAGCCCCAGAACCTACGGTTAACGCTGTAGCCAACACTTTAGCAAACAGCATCCCCACCACCATGTACCATGCCCAAGGTTCATGCAATAAGGCAGTCACTACGCTATAGCCATTACCCGCCACATCAGGGATAGCAATCAGCAGCAAGCCTAGCAACACACCCCCTACTGCCAAACGCAAAAATAGCGGGATACCTGTGCGCTCAAAGTAGGATTTAAATACCGTCATCAGTTTCAGAAAACCGGGTGCCGCCACGCCTACCAAGACACCCAGTAGCACAAACACCCAGATATCCATGCCTACCACGCTTTGCACGTCAGGCATCTCGTATAAGGGCTGATAAATCCCCACGATACGCATGGTTAGGTTGGCTACTGCTGCCGCCACTAATAAAGGGCCTAGGCTTTGTATATTTAACGTACCCAGTACGATCTCGGCCACAAACACCGCACCCGCTAAAGGGGTGCCATACGCGGCGCTCACGCCTGCCGCGCCACCACAGGCAACCAACAAGCGCAGGTGCGTTGCGCCCACCTGCAGCAAACGCCCCAACATCGACGCCACTAGCGAGGCCAAGTGGATCATGGCCCCTTCCCTACCGATGGATCCACCCGTCGCTACCGTAAACAAGGAAGACAACGTACGCAACAACCCTTGGCGAATAGACAAGCGCCCATCACCCAAGGTCACGGCTTCCATATAGTCATCGGCCATAGTACTTTTGCGCCGCTTTGCTAGCCACAACAAGATACCGGCCACCAACCCGCCAATAGTAGGCAGCAATAAACGCCACCACCATGACAAGTCACGCATCACATCGGAAATTTCTCCGGATTGCCCCGTTAATAAACGTTGCACCAGAAACATGGCTTCATGAAACAGCCAAATTGATAGGGCGCCAGCAATACCCATTAACACAGCCCAACCCAGCACCCACAGCATGGTAGATGCTTGCCCCAGCTTTTGTCGGGTAGACATAAGCCCGGGGGATGAACTTGGGGTGTCCTGCACTGTTAACCTCTGAACTCAGGAGGCTGAGGCGGTTTAGAAAGCCCGAACATTCCCTTATAAACCCAAATATTGAAGAGCAACATGATAGGAATGATCAGTACTGCCACACCACCCACTATTTGCATCACGGGCAATGAGGCTGCCGCATCCCAGATGGTGATTTCATCCAGCACCAAAAAGGGGAAAAAGCTAAAGGCCAAACCGGACATCACGGCAACAAACACTAGCAGGGTCAGCATAAACGGCAATGCGGTTGTGCGGTAACTACTGTTAATCATGCGCTGCAGACACATCTCTAGTGAGATAAAGCACAGCAACAAGGCGCCCCACAACACCAACACAACCACACGCTGTAGACCTTCACTCCATTTCAGCAGTACACCGGGGTTCGCCAACGCCAACACCACCGACGCAGCAATCGCTCCAGCAGCAAACCAACGTACGGTCACGCTTCCCCAGCGCACAGCTCTAGCACGCAGCTCGCCGGCTTCACGCATGATTAACCAGCTAGCACCCAGTAACGCGTACGCTGCAACAGAGCAGAGCCCCATGAAAATACTGAACCAAAAGTAGCCTGCGCCGCTATTAAAGCTGACCACCACTTTGGCCAACAACACACCGTGTACAAAGGCTGTAATCACCGAGCCCACACCAAAGGCCACTTGCCACTTGGCTTGCAATTCAGCGGGGGCACGTAAGCGCATTTCAAAACTGACCGAACGCAGCAAGACGCCTAAGGCTAATCCACATAGCGGTAAGTACAAGCTGCCCATCACGGCTTCCCACGCATAGGGGAAAGCGCAGAAAAACAGCACCATACCCAAGAACAGCCAGTACTCATTGGCATCGCGCCATGGACTAAGCAAGGACAGCATACGTGGGCGCAGTGCCGCAGGCGCAATCAGCGACAAGCTGCCTACGCCTATATCAAAACCATCCAAAATAGTGCCCGCCAGCACAACTACAAAAAACAGCCCTAAGAATACCAGCGGCATCCAGAACACGGGGTCAGTAATGGCCAGCCCCATCGCATTAGCTAAGACTTCTATCATGCACGTCCCCTTCTACGAGCCACCGGCACCACACCGTAACGCACGATATAGCGAACCAGCATGAAAAATCCTACTAAGCAAAAGCCATAGACAACGGCATAGCTCACCAATGAAGCCAAGGCTGACTCAAACGGTACATCGGAAAACACATCGGTAAACTTGATAGACCCGTTCACCATATACGGCAAGGCACCTGAGAAGTGGTACAACAAGCCTACAACTAGTAGTAGCCATCCGGCTGCGCCCATAGCGATTAACACTCTACGCCAGCCTACGGACAATGCAGAAGGGTCGTAATGCTGTGGTCGTACGCGCCAGCATGTCAGAACAGAAACCAGGAGAATCGCAGCACCTAACAGTAATGCAATTCTGAAGCTGAAAAAAACTAGTGCTACTGGCGGCAAACTACTTTGCCCTTCCAAGTGCAGATACTCACCAGTTTCAGATAGTGGGATCCACATCGCCCCCATACCTCGCCAGCCATAGCTATATAAGTTACCGGCTTCGGGGCCTGCTGGATACGCAATAAATGGCCAAAACACTTCGGTATTTGCATGCCAGCGCGCTACTGTAGCGAGAGCTTTTAAAGGTTCGTATTGCACTACCATTTGCCCATAGCCCCATACTGCGGCCACTAGCAAGACTGTGCTTAGCAACAACACCCACAGCACCAACCTAAAAGCACGGCGCTCACTTTCATCGGCGGGTCTTCGCAAACTCTTAGCCGCTGTGACTGCCATCACAAAGCAGCAGGCAACCACCATGCTCAACAGCAAAAACACCGCCAATTGCCATACAAAGGCAGGACCTGTTAGCAGCTCATACCAATCGGTAACCAGATACCCCTTATCTTGCCACTGCACGCCTGTAGGAACCTGCATCCATGACGACAAGGCAATCAACACACTCACCGTTACGGTACTACCTATAGCTACTATCGCTACCACAATAGTGTGTAACCAATGCGGTAAGGTCCTGTAAGCAAAGAGCATTAAGCCCAAGAAGCCACTTTTAAAGACTAAGGTTACGGCCAAGGCTAACGCGATCAATGGCCCAGATACTTCGCTGGTACGGCTGCTAAAACCTGGCCACAAACTGCCTAATTGAATCAGTATGGGCAAGCTGGAAGCAAAGCCTAGCACCACGGTTAACGCAAATACCCGTACCCAAAAACGGTAGCTAGCCAGCCAGACTGAATGCAAGCCAGACAAGGTACGTAACCTAAATATCAGCAACAGCCACGCGAGTCCAAGCTCCATTGCAAAGAAGATTGCCATGAAGCTCAGACTGCTAAAAAACTGCAACTGTGATAACCAAAGGGCAGAATGCGTCATAATGTCAGCTAGTTTAGAACGTGTTTATGAATTGTGCTGATGAAAAGCGCATGATATGAACAGAACATGGCAAAATGGGTGATTCACCCGATTATTTTCTTTGTATTTTACGTATGACCACTGAATCTACAACGGCTCCTGTTTCGAATTTCCTACGCTCCATTATCGACCAAGATCTGAAGGCTCAGCGTCATGCGTCCAAACGCTGGGGCGGAAAACCAGGTCCAGAGCAGGTACACGCCGCTGCAGACATAGACCCTGCCCGCATTCGCACTCGCTTCCCTCCCGAACCAAACGGTTATTTGCACATTGGCCATGCCAAAAGTATTTGCCTGAACTTCGGTTTGGCACGCGACTATTTAGGCGCCTGCCATTTGCGTTTTGACGACACCAACCCTGAAAAAGAAGAACAGGAATACGTAGACGCCATTATTGATATGGTGCACTGGTTAGGCTTCGATTGGAATTTCCAAAATGAAACTAACTTGTACTTTGCCAGTGATTATTTCGATGACATGTACGCGTTTGCTGAAGCGCTGATCAAAGCCGGCTTCGCTTACGTAGACGAACAAAGTCCAGAGCAAATGCGTGAAACCCGCGGCACCTTAAAATCGCCCGGCACTAACTCTCCATGGCGTGATCGCCCTGTAGAAGAGTCTCTGACATTGCTACGTGAAATGCGTGATGGAAAACATCCAGACGGCAGCATGGCGTTGCGCGCCAAAATTGACATGGCATCGCCCAACATCAATATGCGCGACCCAGTGATGTACCGTATTCGTCATGCTGAACACCACCGCACTGGCAACAAATGGTGCATTTACCCTATGTACAGCTGGGCGCACCCAGTAGAAGACGCACTGGAAAAAATTACGCACAGTATCTGTACGCTGGAATTTGAAGACCAACGCCCCTTCTACAACTGGACATTAGAGCGTCTACGCGACTTAGGCTTCTTGGCTGACCCACTGCCACAACAGTACGAGTTTGCACGCCTATACCTAAGCTACGTGGTCACCAGCAAACGCAAACTGCGTCAATTGGTAGTAGAAAACCACGTTAACGGTTGGGACGATCCACGTATGCCTACCTTGGCTGGCTTGCGCCGTCGTGGTTACACCCCTGAAGCTATTCGTCTATTCTGCGAACGCATTGGTGTGTCCAAAGCCGATTCCCGTATTGATTACAGCATTCTGGAACAAGCACTGCGTGACGATCTGGACCCTAAAGCACCTCGTAGCGTTGCGGTGTTGGATCCTATCAAACTGATCATCACCAACTACCCGGAAGGTCAAAGCGAAGAGTGCTCTGCACCTGCTCACCCCAAAGACCCCGAAGCAGGCGTACGCACCTTCCCATTGAGCCGCGAGTTGTGGATTGAGCGTGACGACTTCCGTATTGAACCAGAGAAGAAATACTTCCGTCTGTACCCTGGCAACACCGTACGCCTGAAATACGGCTACGTCGTAACATGCACAGGCTACAAGCAAGACGACAACGGCAATGTTACTGAAGTGTATGTAGAGTACATGCCTGAAACAAAGAGCGGCACGCCCGGAGCAGACTCCGTCAAAGTAAAAGGCAATATCACATGGATTAGCGTGCCTCACGCCATCCCTGCTCAAGTACGTCTGTACGACCGCCTGTTCAGCGATCCACATCCAGACACCGGTGACAAAGACTTCTTAGCATTGCTGAACCCTAACTCGCTGACTACCGTAGACGCATGGGTAGAGCCTGGCTTGGTAGCTGAACCTGGTGCTCGCTGGCAGTTTGAGCGTTTGGGTTACTTTATGGCTGATCCTATTGAGTCCACGCCAGAAAAACCTGTACTGAATCGTACAGCCACCTTGCGTGATACTTGGGTGTAATAATGTCTGGAACACGTAAAGGTCCTCAGGCGCTAGACTTCAAAAGCGCCACCTTATACACCGTACGACTGGTCCTGCACAGCAGCGACCAAGACGAACTACTGACTGCATTGGCACAGCGCATGCACGACGCAGGTTCCTTCTTCGAGAATGAACCTGTAGTCGTGGATGCCAGCCAATTAGCTGACGATGCTTCGTTGGACTGGACTGCCCTACTGGAAGCCCTGAACACCCACAAACTTAATGCTGTGGGCGTGGTGGCCAATGGTGCATTGTTGAAGGCCGCGCAAGACGCAGGTTTACAAGAAGTAGACCTTTCTAATGCGCCTACGCGACCAACGGCTAGCCCTAACGTACCAGAAGCTGACGTTCCTACGCTGTCTACAGCACAGGAACACAGTGCAGAACCTGCCAACGTTACCCCGGAAGTCATCACCCAAATCGCTCCTGCAGCGATGGTCATCAATCGACAATTACGTTCTGGTCAACGCATTTACGCGCGTGATACTGATTTAGTAGTGATTGGTGTGGTAGGTCAAGGCGCCGAAGTCATCGCCGATGGTAACATCCACGTGTATGGCCCCTTGCGCGGTAAAGCGATGGCAGGAGCCCGTGGCGACACCAACGCTCGCATTTTCACTACCGAGTTAGACCCGGAACTGATTGCGATTGCTGGTGTGTACCGCGTCGTGGAAGAACCGCTGGAAAAACCGGTGCATAAACAACCCGCTGTGATCCAGCTAGAAGGCGAGAACCTGAGTATCCACCCGCTTTCTTAACAGTTGATTACAAATGAAGTCTGCCAAGCAGTTACACTTGCCAGATGCGTCCCGTACGGCCTTGCCGTATAACCGATCAAAAACCTGAGGAATAGCTCTATCATGACGCGAATTGTTGTGGTGACATCCGGTAAAGGTGGTGTAGGCAAAACCACCACTAGCGCCAGTTTTGCTTCCGGCCTTGCCATGCGCGGCCACAAAACCGTAGTAATCGACTTTGACGTAGGCTTGCGTAACCTGGATCTCATCATGGGTTGCGAACGTCGTGTGGTTTACGATTTTGTTAATGTCATCCAGGGTGAAGCCACGCTACATCAAGCCCTGATTCGCGACAAACAGCTTGAAAACCTGTATATCCTGCCAGCCTCACAAACTCGTGATAAAGATGCGCTGAGCAAGGATACTGTTCGCAAGGTTCTGGATGACCTGAAAGCCATGGACTTTGAGTTCATCGTCTGCGACTCCCCTGCTGGGATTGAAACAGGTGCATTGATGGCCTCCTACTTTGCAGACGATGCATTGGTGGTCACCAACCCTGAAGTATCTTCTGTACGTGACTCTGACCGTATGTTGGGTATTTTGTCTGCTAAATCCCTGCGCGCAGAAACGGCTCAAACCCCTATTAAAGAGCACCTGCTCATTACACGTTACAGCCCTAAACGTGTACTTGATGGTGAAATGCTTTCCCTCAAAGATGTGGAAGACATTTTGCGCATTAAGTTAATTGGCGTGATTCCAGAATCCGAAGAAGTCTTGCAAGCCTCCAACCAAGGTGTACCCGTGATCCATGATCGCGGCTGCGATGCAGCAGCAGCGTATCAAGACGTGGTTGATCGTTTTCTAGGTGACGAAAAACCCCTGCGTTTTGTTGATTACGAGAAGCCAGGCCTGTTTAAACGCCTTTTCGGAGGAAAGTAATATGTCTTTCCTTTCTTTGCTACTGGGCAAGAAAAAAACGTCTGCCAATGTTGCCAAGGATAGACTGCAGCTAATTTTGATTAATGAACGGGGCAAAGGTGGCGTTACGCCTGATTACCTTCCCCGCTTGCAAAAAGAGCTGATTGAGGTTATCTCACGCTACGTCAGCATTAATCCTGACGACATCAAGGTCAACCTGGAACGCCAAGACGACCTAGAAGTTCTGGAAGTGAAAATTGAAATGCCACAAGCAGAAAACGAAAAGGCTAGTTAATTCATAGCCCTCGTTTTCCTGTGGTGTAAGGCATTGCCCTTACATTAAAAAGGCCTGAGTCCACACTAGAACTCAGGCCTTTTTGCTATAGTTTTGCCCACAAAAAAAGCTTGCCTAGAATAGACAAGCTTTTTAGTTTTCGCCTGACTATGCATCAGGCTGATGTACTACTGCTTAGTTGGAGTTCTTGCCGATTTGATCACCGATCAAACCACCCAAGGCTGCACCGCCAATAGTGCCCAATACACCGCCATCCGTAATCACAGCACCAGCTAAACCACCAACCCCAGCGCCGGATACCGCACCTTTTTGACGGCCAGTCATGCCATCCCAAGCGGTACATCCTGCTACAGATGCTAACAACGTTACCAAAACACCAACTTTAGCAATACGGCTGTGAATTTTCATGACGATACTCCTTAAAACTCTGTCAGATAGATATAGCTTAACGGACTTCACTGTCAGGAACGTGTACGGTTTACGACAAATTGTATGGAGAAGAAACAGCCCACTCCAACTTATTTCATTTTACCAGCTTCAACACCGACTTAAAGGCGGGGTTTGCTGGTGTTTCCAACCACTCAAATAAGGCCATTTCCATGGTGACACTTTCTAAACCATGGTATGCCCAACGCTTGCAAGCAGCCTCGTAACTGGAGGGCAAACGTGAACCTATGCCATCTAACACCAAAATAGGATGATAGCCTGCCTGATGCAAGCTCAAGCCTGTTTGCAGTACACAAATATGCGCTTCTGCCCCCAACAACAAAACCTTAGGTCTATGCGTAGGTAGGCTCTCGCGTACCGCTGGTTCTCGCAACGCATCAAAATGCGTTTTGGCGATCACTGAATCTACATGCGGCAATAACGACGGATGTGTAGGCCCTATTTTGTCAGGCCAATGCTCGGTAGCCACTACGGGTACCGAGCATAGCTTTGCCCCCTCTATGAAGCGCTGTACTCGCTCCAACAATGCCTCGTGATCCGCAATAGCAGGCAATAATTTCTCCTGCATATCAATCAATAACACACTGCACTGATGTGCTTTCAATAACGCCATAGAGGACTCCTTTAAGGATTATTTCAGGGCTTTGTAACGAATACGTGTAGGTTTGGCAGCTTCCTCACCCAAACGACGACGTTTATCTTCCTCGTACTCTTGGTAGTTACCAGCGAAGAACTCCACATGGGAATCGCCTTCGAACGCCAAGATGTGGGTAGCAATACGGTCCAAGAACCAACGATCATGGCTGATCACCATCACACAACCGGCGAATTCCAGCAACGCGTCTTCCAAGGCACGCAATGTTTCAACGTCCAAATCGTTAGACGGCTCATCCAGCAGCAACACGTTACCGCCAGAGATCAATGTCTTGGCCAAGTGCAAACGACCACGCTCACCACCGGACAACTCGCCCACGATCTTGTTCTGATCGGAACCACGGAAGTTGAAACGGCCTACGTATGCACGGGCAGGCATTTCAAAGCGGCCTACGGTCAGGATGTCAGAGCCTTCCGAGATCGCATCAAATACCGACTTATCGTTAGGCAATGAGTCACGCGACTGATCAACATAAGACAAGTTCACTGTTTGACCAATCTCTACGCTACCGGAATCTGGTTGCTCTTCGCCAGCAATCATGCGGAACAGCGTGGATTTACCCGCACCGTTAGGACCGATAATCCCAACAATCGCGCCTGGTGGCACTTTGAAGCTCAGGTCTTCAATCAGCAAACGATCGCCGAAGGACTTATTCACGTTTTTGAACTCAATCACTTCGTTACCCAAACGCTCTGCTACAGGGATAAAGATCTCCTGAGTTTCATTACGTTTTTGGTACTCGTGGGATGCCAATTCCTCAAAGCGATTCAAACGTGCTTTGGACTTAGCCTGACGGCCTTTAGGATTCTGGCGCACCCACTCCAGCTCTTTCTGAATGGTACGTTGGCGAGCGCTTTCAGACGCTTCCTCTTGCTTCAGGCGATCTTCTTTTTGCTCCAACCACGAGCTGTAGTTACCTTTCCAAGGAATACCGTGCCCACGGTCAAGCTCTAGAATCCACTCAGCAGCGTTATCCAAGAAGTATCGATCGTGCGTCACCGCCACAACGGTACCGGGGAATTTGCTCAAGAACTGTTCCAACCAATGCACGCTTTCCGCATCCAAGTGGTTAGTAGGTTCGTCTAGCAACAACATATCTGGTTTGGACAGCAGCAACTGACAGAGCGCTACACGGCGCTTCTCACCACCAGACAGATTAGCGATTTTGGCATCCCATGGCGGCAAGCGCAGTGCGTCTGCAGCAATTTCCATTTGGGTAGCGATGTCATCACTGCCGCTAGTGGCAGCCGCTTCAATAATTGCTTCCAGCTCACCCTGCTCAGCAGCCAATGCATCGAAGTCAGCATCGGGCTCGGCATAGGCAGCGTACACTTCTTCCAGACGCTGTTTAGCGGTAAATACTGCACCCAAACCCGCCTCTACTTCTTCGCGTACGGTGTGCTCTGGGTTCAGCTTAGGTTCCTGCGGCAGGTAGCCAATGTTCAACCCCGGCATGGGGATGGCTTCACCTTCAATTTCTTTATCCACACCTGCCATAATTTTCAGCAAGGTAGACTTACCTGACCCGTTCAGACCCAGCACACCAATTTTGGCACCAGGAAAGAAAGACAGGGAGATATCACGTAGAATCTGACGTTTGGGAGGGACGATCTTGCCCACCCGGTTCATGGTGTATACAAACTGAGCCATAAATACTCGATGCTAAGAAAAAGGGGAAATAGCAAAGCCCCAATTGTAGGCCAGGCACGGCTCATTACGCTAATGTCAGACGCAACAATGCGGGAAAGCTGCAACCACTGACAAGCCAAAGCTGTGCATCTGCTTTAAAATGATTTTTTATTCTTTTACGACATAAACATGACTGACTCCGCTTCCCTGCTGTTCACCGAAGCCGATATAGACCTGCTGGCACGCACTGCAGACGCCTTGAGCGCCTACTTAGGCAAACCAGTACTCGCCGAAGTCATGGATGCTGGTGAAACGGGTTTTGAATGGGTGATATTCGCCATTCCACTGAATGTGGAAGATGACTCCACCGACATGACGGTTGTGCAAATAGGCGGCGCTAACTCTCGCTTATTGGGTAGCCAAGGTGGTGTGCAATTAGCCGAAAACGAAACCTACAGTTGTAGATTCTTGTGGGCCGTGCAGCGTATAGACATGGAAGGCATACGCTACGTGAAGCTCGACGAGCAAGGCGATGATGTGGGTTGGAGCGAAACGCTGAACGAACTGCTGCCTTTCGACCTAAGCATTGACGACGAGCCTGACGATGAAGAAAGCGATGCACAGATCTTCATCCCCGACGCCCCAAGCCGCACCCTGCACTAATAATTAACGTCGTTTATCCCGCATATATAACGCCCATCCTACTGGCCACATAAGTGCCACCAACAGATGGGCGGTTATGCCTTTCAAGGTATAGCAAGGCGGTTTAGTCTGCTGCGTGGCTTTGCAATGCAACCTGAAACGCGTGTAGCGCGCTGCCGCTTTCAGAAACTCTACCGGTGCATACCTAAACCACGGCATACAGTTGCTCAACGTATCTTGTGCGAGCAACCACAGCCCCAGTGCATGTTGTTGGCTATGCCGCCCTTGGTTAGACAGCGAGTCTGCGCTGTCGTAATACACCCTAAATACCTGATTCACAAAACGGGTCAAAAACCCGGCTCGCGCAATGGCACGCCACACTAGGCTTTCAGGCACGAAACCCGATACATGTTCTGGGAACGGGAACTGCCTCAACACCATAGTGTTTAAACAGCCAAACTTCTCGCCCCGCACTTTGTATTGAAAGTTTAGGTCTAACGAGGTCACATCCAAGGGGTCCTCTGGAAACCTATCGCCCACGACCTGGCCGTCTGGCCTTTGGCACAGTCCAACTACCGCTACATAAAAGTGCCGGGACTCAGCAGGGATATTCAGCCACTCTTTTTCTAAGCGACTCAGAGCGTCATCCAGCAGACTATCATCGCTATCTAACGCCACGATCAACTCGCCCTGCGCTAGACGCACCCCTGTATTAAAGGCTGTTTTTTTATGTTGATTAGGTTGCCAGTGATACACAATGGGGAAATTAGCCTCGCCCTGCCAACTCTGTATCAAGCTACGAGTTTCGTCAGTGGATCCATCGTCCACCACCACCCACTCAAAGTTTCGTACGGTCTGTGCACAGAGGGAACGGTAAACCCGCTCTAAGGTATGAGCACGGTTGTAAGACGGGGTCAGTACCGTAAACCGGTACGCCCAACAGGCAGTTGCAGGAGCCATACACCCTCACAAAAGGGAAGTGTTGAGTGAACACCAACTATATTGCTACAAACAGGCATAAAAAAACCACATCCTACTTTCGTAGTTGTGGTTTTTTTATGCTAAAGCATACTGGGCGGAAATCCGCCTACACTACACTTAGGCGCGTTTTACTTTCTCAAGCATTTTGAACACGCCCTTAGGGGAGCGAATGAACAAACGTTTGAAAGCTTTACCCAGGCAACGACGCTCAAGCGTGTTGCGGCGAGTGCGTTTGATTTCTGCCATGCTGATCTCCGAATTCTATAACCCGGCGACAAATAAAAAGCCGCCTTTAGGGACAATCCGAAATTCTACCGTAAACCGCGCTAAGATACAAAGAACCGCGGTCTAATCCTTGGCTACTTTCCTTCCTAACTGTCGTTTTCTCTGCACCATGAGCTCTCAAATACGTCTGTATGGCGCCCGCCAAAACAACCTAAAAAACCTGGATGTCAGCTTTAACAGAGGCGAACTGACAGTGCTAACGGGTGTATCTGGCTCAGGAAAAAGCTCGTTAGCCTTTGATACTTTATATGCTGAAGGCCAGCGCCGCTACGTAGAAACCTTCTCTCCGTATGCGCGACAGTTTTTGGATCGTATGGACAAACCACAGGTAGACCGTATAGAGGGTGTACTACCTGCCATTGCTATCGACCAAGTTAACCCTGTGCGTAACTCGCGCAGCTCAGTAGGCACCATGACTGAGCTGAACGACTACCTAAAACTGCTCTATGCCCGTTTAGGAAAACTGTACTGCCGCAGCTGTGCCCACGAAGTAAAACCTGATAGCGCACAATCCATCGCTGAAGACTTGCAGCAACGCTGCGCAGAGCACGATCCCCGCTTAGTGATTAGCTTTGCTGTCACTGTTCCCGCTAACTTCACCCAAGAAGAAGTAGAAAATTTCTTGGCGCAGCAAGGCTACACCCGCGTTCACAAAGAAAAGCCAGAAGACGCGGTATCTCTGCGCACACTCTATGTAGTGCAAGACCGATTCCGCCTAAGCAAAGCCGAACCCGCACGACTGATGGAAGCCTTAGATGCTGCCCTCACCCACGGTAACGGACAAGTCAGTATCTTTGCATCTCAATCTGCTGACGGTCCTGAACAGGAATGGCGCTACAACAATCGCCTACACTGCACGCGCTGCGATATTGATTACCAAACTCCGCTGCCCAGTACCTTTTCGTTCAACTCGCCGTTAGGTGCCTGTGAACATTGCCGTGGCTTTGGCCGCGTTATGGGCATTGATTACGGCTTGGTCATTCCTGACGAAAACAAAAGCTTGTTGGAAGGGGCTATACGCCCCTGGCAAAGTGCCTCAAACAAGCAATGCCAAGACGATATGCAACGCTATGCACCTGCTGCTGGCGTACGCTTATCTGCTCCATGGAACACCCTCAGCGAACACGAAAAACATTGGGTAATCTACGGTGCAGACGATTGGAAAGAAAGCCGCAAAGCATGGGAAACCCAATGGTATGGTGTGGCCCGCTTCTTTGATTGGTTAGAAAGTCGTAGTTACCGTATGCACGTGCGAGTGATGCTGTCTAAGTATCGCAGCTACACTCCCTGCCCACACTGCAAAGGCTCGCGTTTAAAACCGGACGCCTTGTTGTGGCGTGTAGGTACCGAATCACATGACGCCGAAGGCAGTTATCAGCGCTTCATGCCTGTACGCGCGCTGTGGAGCCAAGCACAGCTAGACGCCCTACCCGGCCTACACATCCACGACTTGATGCGTATGCCCATAGATCAGGTCAATGAGTACTTCAAACACTTCCAAACCGGTGGTGTTTTTGATGTAGCTACAGCATTACTGCGCGACGAAGTATGCTCGCGACTGCAATTCTTGTGTGATGTGGGCTTGGGCTATTTGTCCTTAGACAGACAAAGCCGCACCTTATCCGGTGGTGAGGTTCAACGTATTAACCTGACAACGGCACTGGGCACCTCTTTGGTGAACACCTTATTTGTGTTGGATGAACCATCCATAGGTTTGCACCCTCGCGATATGCACCGCATCGTAGAGGTAATGCACCGTCTGCGTAACAACGGCAATACCCTGGTGGTGGTAGAACACGATCCACAAGTCATGGTGGCCGCAGACCGCATTATGGATATAGGCCCTGGCCCCGGTGAACGTGGTGGGCAAATTCTGTTTGATGGCGCGCCTAAAGATCTGCGCAACGCCAACACGCTCACTGGCGATTACCTCAGTGGTAGAAAACGCATACTCGCCCCCAACCCTATGCCGGTGCAAGACAATACACCGCGCCTATTGTTGGAAAACGTCAGCGCTCATAACCTGAAAAATATCAACGTCTCTATTCCATTAGGGCGCTTGGTGTGCGTGACTGGGGTATCCGGTTCAGGCAAATCCACGCTTATTCAAGATGTACTGTACCCCGCCATCCTCAAACACAAAGGCTTAGCTACCGAAGCTCCTGGTGAATTTGGGGCGCTGCTAGGGGCAGAACAGATCGCTGAAGTCTTTATGGTGGATCAAAGCCCCATAGGCAAAACAGCGCGTTCCAACCCGGCCAGTTACGTGGGTGCGTTTGATCCCATACGCAAACTCTTTTCCCGTGCACCGCTGGCACTGGAACGCAGCTATACCCCCGGCATGTTCAGCTTCAACAGTGGCGAAGGCCGCTGCCCTACCTGTGGCGGCACTGGCTTTGAACATATAGAGATGCAGTTCTTGTCAGACGTGTATTTACGCTGCCCTGACTGTGATGGCAAACGCTTCCGCCCCGAAGTGCTGGAAGTAGAAATTGAACACTTGGGTAAACGTGCCAACATTGCCGATGTTTTAGACATGACTGCGCACGAAGCACTGGCATTCTTTGCTGGCCTGCGCGATGTACAACTGGCCCTGACGCCGTTATGCGACGTGGGCTTGGATTACCTGAAATTAGGGCAACCCGTGCCCACCTTATCAGGCGGTGAGGCACAGCGTTTGAAACTGGCTGGCCACTTGGCTGGTGCAGCAAAAAGCCCTCTCGCCCAAGCCAGAGTCGCCAAAAAAGGTAACCTATTCCTGTTTGATGAGCCCACTACTGGCCTGCACTTTGATGATATCGCCAAACTGATGCTGGCCTTCCGCAAGTTGTTGGCAGCCGGGCATTCATTAGTGGTGATTGAGCACAATCTGGATATGGTACTGGCAGCCGACTGGGTGATAGACCTAGGCCCTGATGGTGGCTTGTATGGTGGCGAACTGGTCGCCACTGGCACACCTGCCGACCTGATGCTCAGCACCTCGTCCTACACTGGTAAAGCCTTAAAAGAATACCAAGCTAGCATTGTGGGTGAAGGCGCTATCCCCATGCCGGTAGTCAAAGAGCCTACTGCATCGTATGAGCTGCAAAATGTGATCAGCATTTTGAATGCCAAAGAGCACAACCTACAGAATATTAACGTCACCATTCCTCGCGATACCTTTACCGTGATTACCGGTGTATCGGGCTCGGGGAAATCCACCTTGGCCTTCGACATTCTGTTCAATGAAGGTCAGCGCCGTTATTTAGAATCGCTGAATGCGTACGCACGCTCTATTGTGCAGCCTGCAGGTAAGCCAGATGTAGATGCCATCTATGGCATTCCGCCTACCGTGGCTATCGAACAGCGCACCAGCCGTGGGGGGCGTAAGTCTACTGTGGCCACGATGACAGAAATCCACCACTTCCTACGCTTGTTGTATGTAAAGTTGGCCACGCAATACTGCCCTACGTGCCATGTGCCCGTTGAGCCGCAAACGGCAGAGCAGATCGTGGCGCAAATCATGACGCAGCATCGTGGTGAACACATAGGTATTTTGGCGCCGTTGGTCAGTGCCCGCAAAGGCTACTACACCGACTTGGCCACATGGGCTGGCAGCAAAGGCTACAGCCATCTGCGTGTGGATGGTGAGTTTATCCCGGTCTCGCCATGGCCACGCCTAGACCGCTATAAAGAGCACAGCATTGATCTGCCTATTGCTGATCTGATCGTAGATCCCAAAGAAGAACAAGCGCTTCGACAAGCGCTACACACAGCGTTGGATCACGGCAAAGGTAGCGTGATCGTACTGGCCCCTATTAGCCAAGCCACTAGCGGCACCGTAGAAAGCAGACGCGACAGTGGCCTGCAATTGCAACCGAACACACAGCGCTTTTCTACTAAACGCTCTTGCCCATGCTGCGCCACCAGTTTCCCTGAACCTGATCCGCGCATGTTCTCGTATAACTCCAAACACGGTTGGTGCTCTAGCTGTTTTGGCACAGGCTTGCAGTTAAAAGGTTTCACTAGTGAGCAAAGCGGTGAAGAAGCTAGCTGGACCACCCAATACGAAGGCGAGGCCCATACCTGCCCAAGCTGCCAAGGTAAACGGTTAAACCCTGTGTCGCTGGCTTTCTCGTGGCGCGACCGCTCTATTGCCGAGCTAGCTGCTCTGCCTGTGGATGAAGCCTGCTCCTTTTTTACCGGCCTGAATACCAAAGGTCGCGAAGAAGATATTGCCCGCGACTTACTGGCTGAAATACGTAGCCGCCTGCACTTTATGGAAGAAGTGGGGCTGGGGTATTTAGCCTTAGACCGCGCCGCCCCCACCCTGTCCGGTGGTGAAGCACAGCGTATACGTCTCGCATCACAACTGGGATCAAACCTGCAAGGGGTGTGCTACGTATTGGATGAACCCACCATTGGGCTGCACCCACGCGACAACAAAATTCTGTTGAACGCCATGCAAAGGCTGGAGTCCAACGGCAATACGTTGGTGGTGGTGGAACACGACGAAGACACCATACGCCAAGCCAAACACATTATCGATATGGGGCCAGGCGCTGGTTCTCGCGGCGGTAAAGTAGTTGCCGAGGGAACGGTAGAAGAAATCATGCAGAACCCTGACTCCCTGACAGGTCGCTATCTGCGTCAGCCTATTGTTCACCCTATGCAGCCACGCCGTCCCATCAACGATGAGCATCCTATGCTCACCGTAGTAGGCGCACACCTGCATAACCTGCGTAATGTAGAGGCTCAAGTACCTATAGAACGTCTAACCGTGGTCACTGGTGTATCAGGCTCAGGAAAGTCCACCTTCGCCCGCGAAGTGCTGCTGGATAACCTGCTGCGTACGCTGCCCAAACGTGAAGATGGCCCATGGCAAGGTTGTGTCAGCATCAAAGGCTGGGAACCTTTAGACCGTGTGTTAGAGGTAGACCAAACACCTATTGGTAAAACACCGCGCTCTTGCCCTGCCACCTACATTGGCTTCTGGGACAACATCCGTCGCCTATTAGCCGACACTCGCGATGCCAGAATGCGCGGTTGGAATGCTTCTCGCTTCTCGTTTAATACCGGCGATGGTCGCTGCGCGGCCTGCGGTGGCCAAGGGATGTTGACGCTAGAAATGAGCTTCTTGCCAGACATTAAAGTGCCTTGCGAAAGCTGCCACGGTCAACGCTTCAACGACGATACCCTCAGCATACGCTGGCAAGGTAAAAACGCTGGCGAGATTCTGAAAATGGAAGTGGATGAAGCGGTAGAGTTCTTTGCTACCAGCCCCAAAATTGCCCGCCCATTGAAGCTGATGCAAGACGTAGGCTTGGGATATTTAACCTTAGGCCAAGCCTCGCCCACCTTATCGGGTGGTGAAGCACAGCGCGTTAAACTGGTGACCGAACTCAGCAAAGCCCGTTTGGACGAAGGTGTGATCCGCACCGGTAGAGCCAGCCGATTGCCCCACACCCTGTATGTGCTAGACGAGCCTACTGTTGGTCTGTCTATTCCTGATACTGAAAAGCTAATTCATGTGCTACACCGTCTTACCGATGCGGGCAACACGGTCATGGTGATTGAACACAACTTGGATGTGATTGCCGAAGCCGACTGGATTGTAGACTTAGGCCCCGAAGGGGGTTCTGGTGGTGGTCGTTTGGTAGTACAAGCAGACCCAGACGTTGTACGTCGCACCAAAGCCTCCCATACCGGTATGGCTCTCAACGAATTTTTAACCCCCTGATTCATGTATTGTCGTTTTGAAAACCGCCTGACTCGTCAGGCGTTAGTGCTAGAAAACCCAGTTGATCGCGTGGCTGCTTACCATGCAGACGAATTGCCGGCGGTCTTTGAGGCTATTCGTCGCGCTCAGCAAAAAGGGCTGTGGACAAGTTTATTGCTGGACTATGAGTTAGGCGCTGCCATGTTGGGCATAGCCCAAACCACAGGCTCTAGTGCAGCCCCTTTGCTCACCGCCCAGTTTTATCACTCTGCACAACATACCCAACCGTGGGAGTCCGCAGAACACGACCCCACTCTGCGCTGTACATTGGTACAGAAAAAAGCCGATTACATTCGTGCCATAGAACGCATACGCACTGACATTCACAACGGCGAATACTACCAAGCCAATTACACCGTCCCCATTCACGTACACAGTGACCAAGCGCCCGAACAGGTGTACAGAGCATTGGCTCAACGTCACCCCACAGCCTACTCGGCGTTCATCCAAGACGAAGACCGCCAGATCGCCTCGTTTTCTCCAGAGCTATTTGTAGAACGCACAGGTGATCTACTACGCGTGCGCCCCATGAAAGGCACTCGCCCACGCTTCACTGATCCAATTGAAGATCAAGCTTCTGCCCACGCCTTACGCCACAGTGAAAAAGACTGTGCGGAAAACGTCATGATTGTTGATTTGCTGCGTAATGACTTGGGGAGGTTGGCACGCCCAGGCAGCGTTAAGGTGGAATCCTTACTGAGTGTGGAACAGTACCCCTCGGTGTGGACCATGACATCCACCATCCAAGCGCTGTGTGATGAACACGATATTGAACAACTGCTACTGGCTTTGTTCCCTTGCGGCTCCATCACTGGCGCACCCAAACTGGCTGCAATGACCGCTTTACAAGCCCTAGAACAACGCCAGCGCGGTATTTATTGCGGCAGCATAGGCTGGCTAGCACCTCAGGGGGATTTCCGCTTTAACGTGGCAATACGCACGCTGGAATTCCACACCAATCATGAGGCCATTTTTGGTGTGGGCGGAGGCATTGTGCACGATTCTGATCCCGAACTAGAATGGCAAGAACTGCTTTGGAAAGCTCGTATTCTGGGCAGCCCCATTCTTACCCAATAAGGACGAAGTCATGAGCATACATCCCACGCTAATTGAAACCATGCGCGTAGAACATGCCCAGATCGCCCTGCTGCAACCGCATTTAGATCGCTTGCAACGCTCCGCTCAGCAGCTGAATTACACCTTTTGCCGCGACAACATCAGCGCACACATAGCACAGTATGTAGCCTCACTTGAAGATGGGGTGTGGCGCTTGCGTCTTACCTTGGATAACGAAGGGCAGCCCGTTTTAGAACACTCTGCTCTTGCACCGGATATAGAGCCTGTGCCTATCCTGCTGGCAGACACTCCCTTACCCGAAAGCCCCTGGTTAGGCATCAAAAGTAGCCATAGACCGTGGTACCAAGCCGCCACCCAAACGTTGCTCCATCAGCCACAATTGTTTGATGTGATTTTCTGCAATCAACAAGGCGAGCTATGCGAAGGCAGTCGCAGCAATATTTATGTGCAACGCGATGGCGAGTGGCTTACACCGCCTTTACGCTGTGGGCTATTACCGGGTGTAATGCGTGAACAATTGCTGCAAAACGGCCAAACTAAAGAAGCTGTCTTAACCCCCGCTGACTTGCAACACGCGCAAGCCATACGGGTATCCAATGCATTACGTGGCTGGCTAAACGCCAAACTGGTGAATTAACCCGCCTGTTTCGCCACAATCCTATTAATGGCTAATTGCGCAGCGGCCAGCCCCATGCTGGCCGTTAAGGTCACAGCCGACCCATAACCCGCACACGACAACCCTTGTGGCGCTTCTGGGCTTTCCCCCTGCTTCCACAGTTCAGGCATTACAGCGGTTTCTTCCACCCACAAACATGTCACACCCATTTTAGGAATGCGTGCGCCCTTTTCTGCTTTGGGTCTAGGAAAACCGTGTTGGCGGCGTAATTGATTACGTAATCTGGCCAATAATGCATCGTGCGAGGTTTGTGAAAGGTCACTGCTACGCAACGCCAACACATCACGTTTTCCACCAGCAGCACCGCACACAATCAAAGGCACCTTGCACCGCTTAGCCTCCACCACCATCGCTAACTTAGCGCTAATCTGATCGGTGCAATCAATCAACACATCAGGCTGCAACTGCAGCAGCTCAGCGATGTTGTCGGCACTGACAAAATCATCCACGATCTCTACCTGAGCCTGTGGATTAATGTCCGCGATACGTTCTGCCATGGCCAGAGCTTTGGCCTTACCGATGGTGCTACCTAAGGCGGGTAACTGGCGATTAATGTTGGATTCGGCAATATGGTCCAAATCGATCAGCGTGATTTTCCCTACGCCATGACGCGCCACCGCTTCCGCACACCAGCTACCCACCCCGCCAATACCGGCGATCATAATGTGTGCAGTGGCAAAGCCAGCTGTACTGCCTGCACCGTATAAACGGTCCAGAGCACCAAAACGTCGTTCAAAGCTTTCGCTCATTGCTACTATCCTTTGCATTCCAAACAGCGCGCTTGCGTGAATTACCCCACATTTTAACGCGTGGTTTCGCCAGTCGTGGCCGGTTGTTCTACAATACAAGACTATATTCTGTCAATGGAATCTTCTACTAAGCCATTACCGTGAACACCTATCCTGTTTCTGACGTACCCACTCCCGCATCCTTTAAGGTGCTTAGTGACGCTGAACGTAATCAATCCATGCAACATAGCTTGGCACACTGGACTCCCGGAACGGATGTCTGGGTCTATGGCTACGGTTCTTTGATCTGGCGCCCAGAATTTGATTTTCTGGAGCAACGTCATGCCAGATTGCATGGTTACCACCGCTCGTTGTGTTTGTGGTCGCACATCAACCGCGGCACCCCGGAACGCCCGGGAGTAGTTTTTGGTCTGGATAATGGTGGCTCATGTCGTGGTATGGCCTTTAGGATTGCCGGTCACGAAGTACCCGAAGCCTTTGACGCCTTATGGCGCAGGGAAATGCCTAGCGGTGCATATATTCCGCGCTGGTTACCATGCCATACCGAACACGGCATGGTGAATGCACTGGTGTTTGTGATGAACCGCAGCTATCAAGGCTACGTGCCCCGCATGCCGTTAGAGCAGTTGATCCATGTGATTTATGGTGCTCACGGCATCAATGGCCCCTGCATTGAATACGTAATGGAAACAGCCGAGGCCCTAAAAAGGTCTAAAATTGAAGACAAACGACTGCAATCCTTAGTGCAAGCATTGCAAAACAGTTCGTCACTACTCTCTTCCTCAGCTTTACAGACAGCCTGACCATGAAACTTTCTGATTACCGCAACGAATACACCCGATTCACGCTGGACGAAAGCGGGCTGGACCCTAATCCCCGTGTTCAGTTTCACCACTGGCTAAAAGAAGCCATGGACGACAATGCCATTGAGCCTACTGCCATGACATTGTCCACCGTGAATGCCGAAGGCCAACCTACCTCACGCATTGTTTTGCTGAAGAACTACGAAGAAGATGGTCTGCGTTTCTTCACAAACTTCGACTCACGTAAAGGCCAAGACTTGGCACATAACGACCGTGCTTGCTTGATGTTCTTCTGGCCTAGCCTGCACCGCCAAGTACGTTTTGAAGGCCGTGTACACAAGCTGAGCGCGGAAATTGCTGAGGAATACTTCCACAGCCGCCCTGTAGAATCCCGTATCAGCGCGCTTGCTTCACCACAAAGCCAGCCCGTACGCCGCAGCGATCTAGAACAACGTGTGCAAGAGTTGCAAAAACAGTATGGTGATCACCCACCACGCCCAGAAAACTGGGGCGGCTACGTGTTAGTGCCTGAGCACATTGAATTTTGGCAAGGTCGTGCCTGCCGTTTGCACGACAGATTTGTGTTTAATCTCACAGATTCTGAGTGGACTGTATCGCGTTTAGCGCCTTGATATGGTAGTGTATGCCGCCATGTCTGAACAGCTTTCTCCCCCTGCATTTGATACACCTTTTTTCAAATCTGCGCTAAGCCGCTTTGCTACAGGTGTCACCGTAATTACTACCGAAGGGCTCGCGCCTGAGTGCGAGCCGTGGGGTCTTACGGCCAGTTCATTTAACACGTTATCGCTGGACCCTCCACTCATCGTTTGGTCGCTGGATAAAAAAGCCCGATCATTGCCACACTTTCTACACGCACCAAGCTACGTCATCCACGTGCTGGGAGCTTCTCAAGAAAAAATGGCCAAACGCTTTGCAATGGGTCCTCAAGCCGAACGTTTTCACGGCCATCCATTAGGTCGTGCACCGGGTGGCACCTTAATGCTGGAAGATCAGGGCTTGTGCGCCTGGTTCGAGTGTCGCAATGTTAGCCAACATGAAACAGGCGATCACTACCTGTTTATTGGTCAGGTAGAACACTGTATGCACACTGATACCGCCCCTCTGATTTATCACGCCAGCAAGTTTGCGCTGACCCCGCGTTAAGCTTTACCAAACAATTTTAATTATCTTCTACACCTCACAATGTCTGACTACATCCTGACCCTTTCCTGTCCTGATCGCACAGGTATCGTCCACGCCGTTACTGGTTGGCTGCTGGAACAACACGGTAACGTGGTTCAAGCCCAGCAATTTGGCGATGCAGAAACCGAGCGTTTCTTCCTGCGCATTCACTTTTCTTTGTCAGGTAAAGAGACCAACGTCACAGAACTGAACGAGGCCTTTTCTCCACTGGCCACCGAGTTCAACATGGATGCTCACATCTATGATGCCAGCCGTAAAGCACGCATCTTGATTCTGGTCAGCCGTCAGGGTCACTGCTTGAACGACTTGTTGTTCCGCACACATAGTGGTCAGTTGCCTGTAGAAATTGCAGCGGTGTTGTCCAACCACCAAGACCACGCCACGCTGGCATCGTCTTACAACATCCCCTTCCACCACCTGCCTGTTACGGCTGAAACCAAGCAAGAACAAGAACAACAAATTCTGCGTTTCGTAGACACACTGGGTATTGATCTGGTTGTGTTGGCCCGTTACATGCAAATCTTGTCACCTGAACTGTGCCGTGCGTTGTCTGGTCGTGCCATCAACATTCACCACAGTTTCTTGCCTAGCTTCAAAGGCGCACGTCCTTACCACCAAGCGCATGCTCGCGGTGTGAAGATCATTGGTGCAACGGCTCACTACGTGACTGAAGATTTGGATGAAGGCCCAATCATCGAGCAAGATATCGAGCGCGTGAACCACTCTATGAGTGCCCACGAACTGACCCAAGTGGGTAGTGATGTGGAATCACTGGTGCTGTCCCGCGCAGTAGCGGCACACGTTCAGCATCGTATTTTGCTGAACGGTCAGCGTACGATTGTGTTCCGTTAAGACGGTAAGCTGTTGTACAGGGGCTGAGTTTTCTCTTCCCCTAGGTAGCTAGACTGAAGAACCTCTGGTGTTGTTGCGCCAGAGGTTCTTTGTTTTTGCAGTGCTAGCCACTACAGGCAGTGGTGGGTGGGGACTTTGATACCGCATTCATCGCACGCGCTACCAGTAATGAGTATGCGTGGTGCTGTATTCATCGCACATGTCGGGGAACTGCAGGAATACTTTTTGTGATTTGCACACCAAATCAAAAAATTTTCCTCTCCGTCCCCCGGTTGGTCTGAGTGTGGGTAGGTTTACAGCCCTTTCTTCTGGGTTATTGGCACAGCTTGATCCAATTGGGATGCAGGTGTTTAGATACATCTGTAATGTCAGCTGTACCATCAGAAAATACAGTTTAGTTGTTTCGATGAAGGCAGAAAATGCCGAGATTATCAGCACACAGAATAGGTAGGCGTCTTCAGAAATTACTAAACATGCCCCTTTCATCTTTCACAGAAGTACACATTAGCTTCAACGGCAACCACACTAAAAACCGTGGCAAGCGATGGAGGGAAAACGGAGGAAAGTATTTTTTTATTTGGTGGTCAAATTAAAAAATACTTTTCACAGTGCTAGCTACAGCAGCCAGTGGTGAGTACGTTGGTGCTGCATTCATCGCTCACGCCAGAGACTGCAGGAATCCTAAATATCGTTAGCCCTTCGCCGGTAATCCCAGTCTACGTTTCAACCAATCCCTGAAGGCCACCAACGCTTCCATATTTTCGTTATCCACAGGGTAGCTGAAGAAATAAGCCTCGCGCCCAGCCAAAGTACCTTCGTGCGCCGTCACCAAACTGCCGTTTTGCAATTCGGTCTCAACGAGAAATCTAGGGATTAGCCCCACTCCCATTCCGGCTCGCACAGCCAGTAAGGTTAGGGAAAACAGCTCATAACGTGGCCCAGCTTCGGCCAACGGTAAATGCTCCAACCCTTGTTCGCGATACCACATGCGCCATGCGTCTGGCCTAGAGATCATGTGCAGATGCGTCATCTTTTGTATCTGGCCTTGGGCATGCTCCAAGGTAGCAGGTGTGCACACTGGCACTAGGTCACTTTCCTCAAATAGCTTGATGCCCTGCGTGCGTGGCCACAGTTGTGCGGCGTGATAAATAGCCGCATCAAAGGGGTTATCCGCAAACTGAAAGGGCAATGTGCGTATGGATAAGTTGATGGTGATGTCGGGACGCACTTTGGCAAACTCAGCCAGAATGGGCATCAACCACACTGTCGCCAACGTGGGCAGAACGGCTAAGTGCAAACTGCGCCCCAAGGCTGAGCGCGTCATCAAACTGAGCGTGTCTTTTTCCAGTTGTTCTAGATGCAAACGTACGCGCGCAGCGTATTCTGCCCCCGCATCCGTCAATGCAATACGACGTCGTACTCGTGTGAGCAATTGCACGCCTAGGCTTTCCTCTAGCCCGGAGACCTGTCGGTACACCGCACTATGTGTGAGCGACAGCTCTTCTGCCGCACGCGAAAATGACCCCAATCGCGCAGTGGCTTCAAACGCCTGTAACGCCCCTAAACTTGGTACTCCGTGTCTCATGGTTTACCCGTATCCCATAACAAATGTTGCGCTGCAACTATCTGCTGCACCAAACATTCTCTACTATATTTTTTGGTCGTGCATTTAACACACGATGTTGTGCAATTTTATCAATTGATTTGTGCCACAAACGCACATAACCTGCAACTATGACTACTACTACAAAAACACATATGCAACACTCCCGTTTAGGTGGCCATCTGCTGGTAGACCAGTTGGTCAAACAAGGTGTTGAGCACGTATTCTGCGTGCCAGGTGAAAGTTACCTGGCCGTATTAGACGGGCTGCACGACGCCAAGGTTGATATTACCGTATGCCGCCAAGAAGGAGGCGCAGCCATGATGGCTGACGCTTATGGCAAGCTGACGGGCCAACCCGGGATTTGTATGGTCACACGTGGCCCCGGTGCATCCAACGCACTGGCTGGCATACACATTGCTAAACAAGATTCCACCCCTCTGATTTTATTTGTAGGCCAAATCGAACGAGGCATGCGCGAGCGCGAAGCCTTCCAAGAAATGGATTACCGCGCTGTGTTTGGTACGCAGTGCAAATGGGCAACTGAGATCGATCAGGTTGATCGCATTCCAGAAATCATTGCTCGCGCCTTTCATATTGCCACCAGCGGACGTCCCGGCCCAGTAGTCATAGCCTTGCCGGAAGACATGCTGGTAGAAACCAGCACCGCCCCTGATGCTCGCATTCCTGAGCCTGTCAGTGGTGGCCTAAGTAGTAGTCAATTGCAGTCACTGGACAGCCTACTGTCTAACGCCAAAAAACCATTGGCGATTCTGGGTGGTAGCGGCTGGGCAGCGGAAAGCCGCAAAGCTTTCCAAGATTTTGCTGAAAAGAATCACCTACCAGTTGCCGTACAGTTCAGACGACAAGCGCTGTTTTCAGCAGACCACCCTAACTACATTGGGGATGTGGGCTTGGGCGTGAATCCTAAACTGATTGCTGCCATCAAAGAAGCCGACACAATTTTGCTGTTGGGTGGACGTATGTCCGAGGTGCCTAGCCAAAGCTACACCTTGTTTGATATTCCTACCCCGCATCAAACCCTGATCCACGTACACCCCGACATCAGCGAGCTAAACCGCACCTACCAAAACACGCTTGGTATTGCCCTTAGCCCCAAAGATTTCGTGGCTGCTTTGCCTGAACAGCTAAGTAACAAAGCAGATGCAGAACGCGTCAAAACGCTGCATCAAAGCTATTTGGACTGGAGCAACCCTGACGCCATTAGCAGCCCTGGCAAGTTCCAGATGGCGGATGTAATGCGTCATTTGCGTACTGCTTTGCCCGCTGATGCCATTATGTGTAACGGCGCTGGCAACTATGCAACGTGGCTACACCGCTTCCACCGCTTTAACGAATTTGGTACACAGCTAGCCCCTACCTCTGGCTCTATGGGCTATGGTTTACCTGCTGCGGTAGCGGCCAAACGTATTAATCCTGAATCCACCGTAGTCTGCTTTGCGGGTGACGGCTGCTTCATGATGCACGGCCAAGAATTTGCCACAGCCGTGCAATACGACCTGCCTATTATCGTTTTGCTGATTGATAACGGTATGTACGGCACCATCCGTATGCACCAAGAACGTGAATACCCTGGCCGTGTTTCTGCCACGGTATTGAACAACCCCGACTTCGCCCGTTATGCTGAAGCCTTTGGTGGCTACGGCGAACGGGTAGAAAATAGTGCCGATTTCCCAGCCGCTTTTGAACGAGCACGGGCAAGCGGCAAACCCGCCATTTTGCATTGTTTGCAGGACCCCCAAGCCATTACACCAAGTATGAGTTTGGACCAGATCCGCGAACATGCGCTTAACACTCAACATCGTTAGAACACTAGGAGAATCACATGTCCAGCAAGCCTTCTTTTCACTGGGAAGACCCTCTCTTGCTATCCACGCAGTTGACGGAAGAAGAGCGTATGGTGCGCGATGCGGCGCATGCGTATGCCCAGGAAAAACTGGCACCTCGCGTGCTGGAAGCTTTCCGCAATGAGCAAACAGATGTATCCATTTTCCGTGAAATGGGTGAGCTGGGCTTGCTGGGACCAACTATTCCTGAAGAATACGGTGGCTCTGGCCTGAACTACGTGTGCTACGGTTTGATCGCTAGAGAAGTGGAATACGTAGACTCCGGTTACCGTTCCATGATGAGCGTACAGTCCTCTCTGGTGATGGTACCTATCAACGAATTCGGTAGCGAAGAGCAGAAAAAGAAATACCTGCCTAAACTGGCTTCCGGCGAATGGATCGGTTGTTTTGGTTTGACAGAGCCTAACCACGGTTCCGACCCAGGCGGCATGGAAACACGCGCCGTTAAAACTAGCGACGGCTACCTGCTGACCGGTGCCAAAATGTGGATCACTAACTCCCCTATCGCTGATGTATTCGTTGTATGGGCGAAGGTAGTTGGCGGTGAAGACGACGGCAAAATCCGTGGCTTCATCTTGGAAAAAGGCATGAAAGGTTTGTCCGCTCCTGCTATACACGGCAAAGTTGGTCTGCGTGCTTCCATCACCGGTGAAATCGTCATGGACGAAGTGCCTGTATCAGAAGCTCAAATGCTGCCTAAAGTGACTGGTCTACGTGGCCCATTCACTTGCTTGAACTCCGCTCGTTACGGTATTGCTTGGGGTGCTCTGGGTGCTGCAGAAAGCTGCTGGCACACTGCACGTCAGTACACACTGGATCGCAAACAGTTTGGTCGCCCCTTGGCTGCTAACCAATTGATCCAGAAAAAACTGGCCGACATGCAAACTGAAATCACATTGGGCTTGCAAGGTTGCTTGCGCTTGGGCCGCATGAAAGACGAAGGTATTGCTGCTGTAGAAATCACCTCCATCATGAAACGCAACTCTTGCGGTAAATCTTTGGATATTGCACGTTTGGCACGTGACATGCTGGGTGGTAACGGTATCTCCGACGAGTTCGGTGTTGCCCGCCACTTGGTGAACTTGGAAGTTGTGAACACCTATGAAGGTACACACGACGTTCACGCCCTGATCTTGGGCCGTGCACAAACAGGTCTGCAAGCCTTCTATTAATCAAAAGCAGTGCTGGTCTTTTTTACGTGAAGATCCGCTTTTTTGGAGCACCCTTACCCAAGGGTGCTTTTTTTTGCTTATAACCAAACGCGAGTTGAACACGTTAGCTAGGCTCTATAAAATCGAGTGATTGGTACTTCTGCCAATACTAAGCGTCTTCAGGGCGGGGTGTAACTCCCCACCGGCGGTAGGTAAAGCAACAGCATCGCGCTGATTGGTCTTTATAAGCCCGCGAGCGCCCATGCAGCAATGCGTGGGGTCAGCAGATCTGGCACACAAACCAGAGCCGACGGTCATAGTCCGGATGAAAGAAGATGTGTGGTATTACACGACCTCATCACGTAGGCACGCGCCTAAGCATTGGGTATTGTGTGTGCTGCTGCATGCCCCGAAAACGTCTTCTCATTATTGTTGTCTACGAGGAGCGTTTATATGTCTCATACCACTCTAGCAGAGCGCGCAGCGCCTGCCCTTGCGAACTTCCCTTCTACCACTGAAGCTGTACACCAACGCGTGCATGCTGCCTTAGATGCTGTGCGTGCCGGTATTCCTGTTGTAGTCATGGATGACTATGACCGCGAGAACGAAGCTGACCTAATCTTTGCTGCCGAATGCTTGTCTGAAAGCGGCATGGCACAAATGATCCGCGATGGCAGTGGCATTGTCTGCCTATGTCTGACTGAAGACACTCTGGCTCGTTTAGGCTTACCGCAAATGGTGCCCAACAACGAAAGCCCCTACGGTACCGCGTTTACCATCACCATTGAAGCGCGTGAAGGCGTTACCACAGGTGTGAGTGCTCGCGACCGACTGACCACTATTCAGGCAGCTATCGCCCCCACAGCACAGCCTCATGATTTGATCCGCCCCGGGCACGTATTCCCGTTGCGCGCTCATCCGGGTGGCGTATTGGCCAGACAAGGCCATACCGAAGGCTCCGTATGTTTGGCTGCCTTAGCTGGCTTACGCCCTATGGGCGTGTTGTGCGAGTTGATGAACCCAGACGGCACCATGATGCGTGGCGATGATGTATTTGACTACGCCGAGCGTAATCAATTGCCCGTACTGGCCATCGCCGATCTGGTGACCTACTGTCAAAACACGGGTTCAGTGTATTAACAGGGACTAGGCTGTCTGCTCAACAAGTAGCCAGCCAAGGTATCCACAATCGCCTGCTCTACATCGTCCATAGAATGCTGCGGCAATGGCGTAATCACTGCCGCATGAATCAGCGCCTCCATCGTCTGTAATACCACCCAGGTGGCTAAATCCAGATTGGTGGGGGCGACTTCATTGCGGTGGTCTTCCAGCAATTTCCGTATACGCAAAAAGATACTTTGATCCGCAGGGCTTTGATCCCGTGGTGCATCAAAAAACGGAAACTCTTTCTCTAGCACCCTATGCAATTCAGGTGATACCTGATGGGCTGCCAGCAACGCATGCACAATAGCTCGCAAATGCTCATATAGGCTACGTGGCTGTGCAGTCACTAATACGGTTTCTATGGCTGCCTGCATTTCTGCGGCATGCCGTTCATGTAACGCCGTGATCAGTGAATCCTTGTTAGGAAAGTACTGATACACCGATCCCACACTAACTCCGGCACGTTCTGCCACCACATTGGTATTGGTGCCAGCATAGCCTCGTTCGGTTAAAACGCGAGCCGTTGCTTCCAAAATTGCTTCTACTAACGCCCTCGAACGGGCTTGACGCGGGACGCGCCGTGGTTGAGGTAAGGCTTCCATATACGCCATCCAAACATGAGTTTTCAACGTGAGTAAACATTCATATTATATCAAATATCGAGTAAATGCTCATGTTTGGAGTTTTTCATGTCTGGTCGTTTGAAGGCTACCTCTGCCGCCACGGCGGCATCACCAGTAGCGAATATTTTTGTGACGTTGCTGCCTATTACCTTGGCAGTGTTTATAGGTTTTCTCACCATCGGGCTACCTTTACCCGTTCTGCCTCTGCATGTGCATGACGGGTTGGGAATGAGCACGTTGGTGGTTGGGATTGTGATAGGTGCACAATTTGCTGCCGCTCTACTTTCCCGTGCATGGGCTGGCAATTTAGCCGATACCCGTGGTGCTAAACGCGCCGTAGTCATGGGCTTTCTTCTGGCCTCAAGTTCGGGGATTGCTTACCTAGCCTCCTTGGCTTTCACCCAGTCCCCCACTACCTCTGTGTGGATACTGCTTCTAGGACGTGTGCTGCTAGGCTGCGGTGAAAGCTTGGTCGTCACCGGGGCACTCAGTTGGGGCGTAGGTCTGGTGGGCCCACAAAATGCGGGCAAAGTCATGGCGTGGGTAGGTATTGCCATGTACGGTGCTTACGCCGTGGGTGCTCCGGTAGGTGTCGCCATCAATGATCTACAAGGCTTTGCTGGTATCTCTGTCGTAGCGGCGGTACTGCCTATTATTTCTCTGGCTGTGATTGCCAACCTGCGTGCGTTGCCTCCTACCGCAAACCGCCGTACCCCTTTCTACAAGGTGCTAGGCGTTGTATGGGGTGCAGGGATGGGCTTAGCGCTCTCCAGCGTAGGCTTTGGGGTGATTACAGCCTTTATCGCGTTGCTCTTTGCTGCGCACGACTGGGGTAATGCCTCGCTCGCCTTCACGGCCTTTGGTTTAGCCTTCATCGCTGCGCGTATTTTCTTTGGCCACTTACCCGACAAACTGGGGGGCGCTCGCGTCGCACTTGTTTGCGTACTTATCGAAGCCTTAGGCCAACTGCTGATCTGGGGTGCAGATACCGCCGTCATTGCTTACGTTGGTGCAGCCCTTACCGGTTTTGGTTACTCGCTTGCTTTCCCTGGTTTTGGCGTAGAAGCCGTGCGCCGTGCGCCACCACAAAACCGTGGTGTAGCCATGGGTGCTTATGTGGCTTTCTTAGATATTTCGTTAGGAATTACCGGCCCTGCATTGGGTGCTGTAGCCGGTACATGGGGCGTTGATGCCGTGTATTTGGTGGGTGCTATTGCCGTAGCGTCCTCCTTGCTGGTCGCGGTACGCCTGTTGATTTCAGCACCCAAAGGAACACAACATGTCTGAAGTAATACAAAAGCCTCGTACCGCCCGCGCCGTAGGCGTGGTGCGTGATGTACATGCCGTCACTCCACTGATGCAACGCATTACCGTTGGTGGCGACGAAATTGCTGAATTTTTAACCGTAGAAGGCGTGAATGAGCCTGCTGCATGGGTGAAAGTTTTCCTACCTTCTGGTGAAGGTAAGGCCTACACCATCCGCCATATAGACCACGAAGCAGGTACTGTGGATCTGGATTTTGTACTGCATGGCACAGAGGCTGACTCTGGCCCTGCATCGTTCTGGGCCTGTC
>SRSN01000059.1 GCA_004791645.1 Alcaligenaceae bacterium 429 | reverse complement strand
GCCTAAGAGCCTGATGGGTGTATTGAAGAAAATTGCAGTGCTCATGCCTTGTGGCATCACGCCTTATAACAACCTGGCGTCACTCCGGTATAGGCTTTAAATACACGTTGGAAATGCGCCTGATCGGCGAACCCTAAATGCTGGGCCAGATCAGCTAAGCTATCGCCTTGATGCATCAGTGATCGAGCAACATTAATACGCAAATTCAGTTGCCATACGTGCGGTGTCATACCCGTTACCGTTCTGAATGCGCGGATGAGCTGATACCGGCTCATGCTAGTTAACGTAGCCAACTCTACTAACGACACTTTTTCTGTAGGTACGTTGCGTAGGTACTCTAGTGCTGGTTGGATTTTCTTCGCAACAAGTGACGTATCGCTAACCGACTCTATCCACACACTTTGTGATACGTCGTAATCCCCCACAAACTCTATGAGTGCGGCCTCTTTTTCATCCGCTGTTGCCACCGAAAACAAGACATCATTAAGCTGACAGAACTGCACGTACAACGCAGCATCCGACACCACACGAACCGGCTCTACCTTACGAGAGCCATCATCAACATACTCTTGTCGCACCGTACACAACCACTGCACATCCAGATGCAACATCTGATAGCTCCACGCGCTGTCAGGTGCCGGATTACAAGCATGCACACGCTCTGCTGGCACAAACACCAATGAGCCGGGACGTAAGGCTACCGGGCCGCCCTCTGCTCCCGTAAACACACTGGTGCCACCATCTACCGCTCCAATAGAAAACGTAGGGTGAGAATGCGGTTTATAGCAGGCTCTACTATGGCAAGCACGGCGTGTTTCCACGAACGGAAGCATAGGATCATGCCAAAAACTCTGCCCCTGACTCTGCTGAATATTTCGCTCTGCGGTCCTCACCATTGCTCTCATCATTTTTTGGTAATCTCCATCTGTGCCAATCATACGCTCACTCATTACGCCCGCCGAGATAAGCCTGGCACCACATAGGCTAACTGTACTTTTTACACTGGATTAACGCATGCAACCGCGCATTGTAATTGTTGATGACCACCCATTAATGTGCATCGCTGTACGTCTTGTTCTGGAACGCGAAGGCTATGAGATCGTTGCCGAATGCCATACCGGTGCTGACTGCATACAAACAGTACGTAGCTTAGAACCAGACTTAGTGGTACTGGATTTAAGCATTCCCAAACTGGATGGGTTTTCCGTTATTGATAGGCTGCGTAGCTCTAACGTCAAAACCAGTATCCTGATTCTGACCTCTAGTGACTCTAACCACTATGCTTTCCGTTGTCTGCAAGCGGGTGCCTCGGGCTTTGTGTGTAAAGACGATAAGCTGGAAGAGTTAACCCAAGCCGTAAAAGCGGTACTTGCAGGGTATTCTTACTTCCAAAAAGAGGTCACCGACCAGCTACGTGAAAATGCGTTCATGACTGCCCGCAAAACCACCTCAACACATGCCTCTGAGTTATCACTCTTAACCGACAGAGAGCTCACGGTATTTGGGCTGCTGGTGAAAGGCATGAACAACCAAGAAATTAGTCATACCTTGATGCTTAGTCACAAAACCATCAGCACCTACAAAATACGGCTGATGAATAAACTGAATGCCCCCAATATGGTTGAGTTGGTAAAAATAGCTCAACGCAATGATATTGCCACAACCTAATCCGCACTCTATACGCAAGGGAGCACTGCAAACAATTGTCTATAACGGTTGCTCATTTCATCTAAAACACTATCTAATTTTTGTATGGAGTTCAGCGCCCTACTATCATCCAACCTATAGCACTGACATACCAACTCTACCTGCTGACAAGCCTGTACTAACTCTTGATAGCCCAACATACGTGCCACACCTAAGATTTGATGTGCTAGCTCAGCCAGATGGCGACAATCTTGTTGCTCACAAGGCTGTTGTAACTGCTGCCTAGCATCGTTGACTGACTTTAGAACTTCCCTAGCTAAATGCCAGGCTTTTTCTCTGCTTCCGCCCGTCAACGACAGCAAGGTCGCAAAGTCTTTAGCCTCCCATGCTGCTTCTACAGCATGCACTCCACTTACGTGACATGCCTCGTCAGGATTGCCTGATGCTAGACGTTCGCTATACACACGGGATAATGATGCGAGCTTCTCTTGCAATGCCTCTAGCCCTAAAGGCTTAACCATGCAGTCATCCATACCCGCCGCTAAGGCTCGCTGCATTTCTTCGCGCTGTGCGTCAGCCGTCAGCCCCAAAATCAAACAAGGGGATTGTTGCATCATGTGCTCTTCGCGACGTATGGCCTCGGTAAGCTCCACGCCTGACATACCAGGCATTCTACAGTCGGTAATCACCACATCAAACGCCGTGGTGCGCCATAGCGTCAGCGCCTGCTGCCCTGTGATAGCTTCGTTAAAGGTATGGCCCAGAAACTCCAATTGCTGGCACAGTAATTGACGGTGTATAGCGTAATCATCTACCACTAAAACATGCAAAGGCTGTACGGATGCGTGCCGTGTTAAGGAACCTAGTGCTTTGTTCTGTACGGTTGTCTCCTTCCCCTGCGCTAGAGGTACCTCTAGCGCTATCACCATACTGGTACCCACATTCAGCGAACTACGCATAGTTAAAGTACCGCCCATTAACTCACACAATGAACGCGTAATCGCTAAACCCAGCCCAGAGCCTGACGAGTCTGCGCTTTTATTTAACTGTGTAAACGGCAAAAACAAACGTTTCTGCTCATTTTCAGATACCCCTATACCCGTATCACTCACTGTTAATTGCATACGCAATGTGTCGTTGCCTACACTCTGCCCCACGGCACTAATCTTTACATGACCAGCTACGGTGAACTTGATGGCATTGCTCACTAAATTAAACAGCATTTGCCTCACCCTAACAGGGTCTGACAGCACAGCTTTAGACGCATACGTATCTAACTCCAGCAGCAGTGCTAGCCCTTTTTCTTTGGCTAATCCCTCAAACGACAAGGCTACGGACTCTATCAAGCTTTTGAAGCTCATGCGTTCAGGAGTGAATACCACCCTGCCCGACTCTATTCGGGAGATATCCAGCACATCCCCGATCAGATCTTGCACACCATGGGCACAGCTATACGCAATCTGTATGCCCTTTTTATCTAATACCCCTTGTTCCGCTTGATATTGCACGAGTTCCAAGGTCCCAATCACAGCACTCAGTGGGGTGCGGATTTCATGACTCATCGTGGCTAGGAAACTGGTCTTTTCTCTATTGGCTTGCTCTGCTTGCTTACGAGCAACCTCTAATTCTGTGACCACCTGCTCTAACTCGGCAATCAGTCGCTGCTGCTCAGTGACATCCAACCAGCCACAAATCACACCTTGCATCACGCCATTCGTATCGTGAAACGGTTGAATCCAATGATCTATCCAGCGCTCTTCTCCATTCATGACAGTGGCACGCCGCATACGTAACGCTTGATTGCTTGCGATAGCGTGCATATAGGCCTGATGCATGGCTTGCGCCGCTCCAAACTTTGGAGGCCCTTGCAAAACAGTTTTCCCATACAAGTCTTCTGCTTTAGCCCCTACGGCTTCCAAATAGCTGCGCGTACCACTAATAAACTTCCCGGTGATATCCCGCACATAAATAGGTTGGGGTGTGGCCTCACTTAAGGTGTCAAAAAACTCTAGCTGATCATTTAAGGCTTTTTCTGAGGCAATACGCTTGGCCACCTGCTTACGCAAGTACAGTACCCACGCCACAAATACAGCCACAACTATCCCTGCAATACTGGGCAATACCAGTGTGCATGAGCTTTCAAGATTCTCCAGTACTGTCGCTGTTATAGAGTCGGCCACATTCGTTACTACCCACAGAACGCTAGATCACATCGCGCTACTCTTCTACTCAGGCTTCGCCACCAAGCACGCTACACAGTGCATTCGCTACCCTCCAGAAGCTTTCAATGTATCTGATTCAGGAGTTAAACCAGATCAGATTTCTCTCGCGTTCCAACCGAAATCACACACCCACTGTGTCAGATACTTCTTATAACTTCATAACATCCCACAAAGCCCCTTCGCTATTCGCGCCGCTACGATGCGCTAAAACCGTCTTGTGGCTCTTAGCTATGTTTCTGTGGAGTTAGGCACTACACGAAGATTACAGACAAAACCACAGCGCCATCTGATCCTTCCGCATTTCTACTCTATGACGAACTCATTACGTTGGCCACATGACGTAATTGATTTCGTTTCTACTGTCATAACGCACTGTTTTCGTGGTGACACACCCTATTAGAAAGGCGCAACGCGCGCTGGAGCCGTATCAATGCGCTACCGAATTCTGGTCGTAGAAGACCACCCTCTCTTACTCACTGACATTACCCATACCTTGGCCAGCTTAGGCCCTCATCTCGTTGAGGGCGTGAGTAGCGGTGGCGAGGCATTATGCCTGCTCTCAGAGGTTGCCTATGATCTAGTACTTAGCGATTTGCATATGCCTGATGTAGATGGGCTTTCATTGGTAGAGCAATGGCCTACAACACACTCACCGTATCCAGCACTTGCCCTGATTAGCGGCGATACTTTAGCGATATTGTCTGGGGTTGCCCAAGCGGCTAAAGCACGGGGAATTAACGTACTAGGCACCTATACCAAACCCTTTACCCAATGCTGTGCCAGTTCGCTTTTACGCGACCTACATGCATATCAACAGCAGCTCACACCCGTCATCCGCCCACCTTGCCACACACATACCAATCACCTAGTGCAAGCAGCACTCGCCTCCCATGCTATTCAGGCCTGGTATCAACCCCAGTACTCTATGGTTGAACAAAAAATTGTGGGGGTAGAAGCACTGGCACGGTGGGAGCATCCCAATCTTGGGCTACTTCCCCCTAGCGCCTTCCTAGCAGATATAGAACGCGCAGCTTTACACGAAACACTGCTGTACAACATGCTGCAGCAAGCCATTTCCGCCCAACAGTACTGGCACACACTAGGCCATGAGCTAAACGTGTCCATCAACCTACACACCCACCTTTTGAACGATTTAACACTGCCCGAGCGGCTTTACGAGTTGACCCTCTCGCGCAATGCCAAACCGGCCGCTATAACTTTTGAGTTAACCGAAAACACAACCACTGCCGAAGCCGGGCACTACTACAGTGGCACCACCCGATTACGTATGATGGGCTTCTCGCTATCACAAGATGACTTCAGCACAGGCTACAGCTCATTTTATAGACTACTTTCTACGCCGTTTAACGAGTTCAAACTAGACCGCACCCTGCTCCACAACGCTCTTAAGCATGAACACTTTCGTACAGCCTTACACAGCCTTATCCGCTTAGGAAATGATCTAGGATTAACGGTGGTTGCCGAAGGCGTAGAAACCCAGCAAGAAGCCGAGTTCCTTCACCACATGGGTGGTGACATTATTCAGGGCTTTCTGATCTCACCAGCCTTGCGTCACGATGCTTTAGCTCAACTACTAGATCAGCCTTGTTTGAGTTCCTTCCATGCTCATTAAGCTTTTTTCACCCCACCACCATGCGTCTGTAACGCCTTGCTTGAGCAGCCCTCATAGAGAGCTAATGCATTGTATTTACAAATAGAAAAATCCTATGAGACTTGTCTGAAGTAGATAAGGATGCGTCTGATATAGACGAGCGGCTGTGCTGGTTATTCTGGAACACATAAACCACGTTCGGAGTACACCTATGACCCAAACTCAAATCAGCATGCACAACATTGACAGTTTTTTCTTCTCACCTTCGGAAGAGCTCAAAAATAAAAACATATTGAGCACAGATAACAAACTAGGCTTTTTGACCATCGGCGCTCTATTAGATAGCAGGGTCTGCCAAGCATTAAATGAAATTACACAATTACCCAAACCTGGTTCTGCTATCCCTGCACAAGTGCCCTTCAGCATGGAGAAACATCTCTGGAATCCTATACGTGCCTGGAGAGAGTATCTGTGCCTAAGCAGCGAATGCATGGCTAAGAAAATGAACTTGGATGTAGCCGAATATCTTGAGATCGAGGATCAGCCTGCTCAGCTTGATGACGAGGCTATCCATAACATTTCTGCCAAGCTTGGAATTCACAAACGATTACTGATGAAATCCATAGAAAAATACAACCATGCCTGGGCTTTTATGAAAGGTATAAACCCACAGTAATGTGCACCTCATGCTCATCAGCCCCCACATCACTGATGGGCATGAGGAGTCACACTCATCCTGAACAGTAGGCTCTCAACGTAAAAGAGGCACCGCAGGCGCAAACAAACACGACTATGAGAATTATCTGAAGCTGATACAGACAGCTCTGATACCACTGCGTCTAGGCGATTGCTATTCTGGGCGGCATGACCATGTTCGGAGTACTACTGTGTCTCATACCCAAACCAGCATTCATGACATTGATGGCTTCTTCTACTCGCCCTCGCAGTTGCTTAAGAGTAAAAATTTATCTACCAAAGATAAGAAAACCGGCTTTTTGACCAGTGGTGCATTATTAGACAGCAGAGTCTGTAAAGTACTGAACGAAATTATCCAACTGCCTAAGCCCAGTATGGATATACCCGTAGAAGTCTCCACCAGCATGGAAAAGCATTTTTGGAACCCTATACGCGCTTGGCGAGAGTATTTGTACTTAAGCAGCGAATACATGGCCAAGAAAATGAATCTGGACATCGCTGAGTACTTAGAAATAGAAAATCAGCCGTTCAAGCTTAACGACGATATTCTCAATAGACTATCTACCAAGTTCGGCATACACAAAAACCTATTGCTAAGATCTATTGAAAAATACAATCAAGGTTGTATTTTGCTAAAAGGCATGGACTAAAAGCAAAGTGCCATAACCCCTTTCAAGGTTATGGCACTTTGTCAGTCGTTACTGCACATTAGATGTGCATTAATCGTCTGCTGGCATAGAGCTTTTACGCTTTTTAGCCTCTTCTTTCTCTTGGCACAAACGCAGCAAGTAGGCCTCGTCAATGTCGCCTGTTACGTACTCGCCGTGGAAACAAGAACCTTCGAACTCTTTAATTTCAGGGTTCAAATCACGCAAGGCTTGTTCCAAATCTTCCAAATCTTGGAAAATTAGACCATCTACACCGATTTCTTTGGCGATCTCATCTACATCGCGGTTATGTGCGATCAACTCACCATAGGTAGGCATGCTCACACCGTATACGTTTGGATAACGTACTGGTGGCGCAGCAGACGCCAAATACACCTTGTTTGCGCCAGCCGAACGCGCCATTTCGACGATTTCTTTACTGGTAGTACCACGCACAATGGAGTCGTCCACCAGCAAGACGTTCTTGCCTTTGAACTCCATAGGAATAGGACTCAGCTTCTGGCGTACAGATTTCTTACGTACAGCCTGACCTGGCATGATAAAGGTACGACCAATGTAACGGTTTTTGATCAGGCCTTCGCGGTATGGCAGGTTCAGTCTGTCAGCCAACTGCATAGCCGATGGGCGTGAGGAGTCTGGAATAGGCATCACCACGTCGATGTCACTTAGGCGCACTGTTTTTGCCACTTTATCGCCCAAGTACTCACCCATATTCAAACGAGCATCGTAGACAGAAATACCGTCAACAGTAGAATCTGGACGTGCAAAGTATACGAATTCGAACAAGCATGGCATTAACTTAGCGGATTCCATGCATTGGCGGCTGTGAGGCTCACCATTTAAGTCGATCCAAATGGCTTCGCCAGGTTTAACATCGCGCACTAAATCAAAGCCACAGCCTGTAAGAGCTACCGACTCAGAAGCAAACATCCATTCTGTACCTTGTGCGGTTTCACGTTTACCCATACACAACGGACGGATACCGTTAGGGTCACGGAAAGCCACCATACCCAAGCTAGCAACTTGAGCAATCACCGAATAGGAGCCTCGGGCACGGGTATACACCGCATTTACCGCTGAAAAAATAATGCTTTCAGCGTCTGAGCCTTGGTTGGATGCTTGCTGTACCTCGTGCGCAAACACGTTCAGCAACACTTCGGAATCAGAGCGCGTGTTCATGTGGCGTCTGTCTACGCTGAACAATTCCTCACGCAGCTCACGCCAGTTGGACAGATTGCCGTTATGCACAAAACTGATACCAAATGGAGCATTCACATAGAAAGGTTGTGCCTCTTCGATGCTATCGCTATCACCTTCGCAGGGATAACGCACATGCCCTAGACCACTATTACCTGGCAGCGCACGCATATTGCGTGTGCGGAACACGTCTCTAACTAGTCCCTTGCCCCGGTGTGTGTGAAAAAAGCTATCGTTAAAAGTAGTGATGCCAGCGGCATCCTGACCACGGTGCTGCAAAAGCAGCAAGCTATCGTAGATCAATTGGTTTACGGGACTGTACGCGTACGCCCCAACGATTCCACACATAATAATGTTCCAGTGCTAGTTTAGTAAGGTAACCAAGATGCTAAAGAAGGTGGCAGTAACTGCTTTAACTGCTGCACGGCATTCACGCAGGCTTTTGATAGTCGCGCCTCTTGCCACCAGGGCTCTTTAGGCAACTCGGTATAGCCGGCCAATATGACCAGCAACAATGCAAATACCACGCCCCTCAAGAGGCCAAAGAGCGCGCCAAATGCATGATCAGCAGACCCCAAGCCACTGCGATCTATCAAGGTCGCCAGCATCATATTCAATAGGCCAAGGGTCAATAAAGCAGCAATAAAAAGCACCGCATAGGACACAGCGGTGCGAAGCAAATCGTTATTCAGATAGTCGGTTAACAAGACGGAGAGCGAAGGTCCCCACCATATAGCAACCAGAAATGCAGCGATGTAAGCAATCAAGGAGAGCAGCTCTTTGAGCAGCCCCCTGATTAATCCTAGGATACTGGAGAGTCCTAGTAGTGCTAACAGTAAATAATCAAAGCTTGTCACTTGGTAGAAATAAAACTATTTGCATACCCTAACGAGCGTAAGCGCGTTTGGGCTGCCTGCGCGGCTTCTCGTGTAGGGAAAGCCCCTACGCGCAGCCTGTACGCAGTTTTGCCGCCAGATGTGGTGCTTTCCACATAAGCGTTAGTAACACCTGCGTTTACTAACTGTCTGCGACGTGTCTGTGCATCATTTTCCGACGAATAGGCTGCAATCTGCAAGATAAAGTTACCACGCTGTGCATTATTGCTACCCGATGCAGTTGCTGAATTGCTGCTAGGCGGGGTACGCCCTTCCAATAATGCCAACGCTACCGCGCCATCATCAGTACGCTGATTATTGTCACGACGTGGAGGTGGTGGCGGAGGTGTAGAAGGCTGTGTTGCTGGACGTGTAGGCTGCGCCACTACCGGCTTAGGAGGCTCTACAGCCGCAGGCTGCTGCGTAGCAGGTGTAGAAGACCCTGCTGCAGGAGGCTGGCTAGCTGTATTACCTGGTGTTACAGGCGTAGGCTGCTGCATAGCAACTACCGTACCTTCGTCGCCAGTTGCTTCACCAGTATCTTGCTCGCCTGCAGTACCTTGTGTGGGCTCAGCTTCAATCACGGGTGGAACAATAGCAGGAATCACAGCCATCACCGGTTCAGGCATGTTCTCAGAATCGTTACTGGTGAGAAACGGAACAATCACCACCGCTGCCAATACAAGAACCAACGCGCCTACTAATCGACGGCGTGCTCGCGTACGCATTTCGCGCAATTGCGCATCACTGGACTGACGTCGTGATGCACCACCTGTTTCTTTGTTTGAGAACAACCCCATGTATCTGAAACCCACTAAGTAAGAACCGCTTGCACTACACAGTTAGCGAGGATCTCTACCTAAATGCTTGAGAACCGGGCCAACTGTGGCGAATGAACCAAATACAAGAATTCTATCATTCGGTTGGGCATCTGTTAGTGCTTGCTCGAAGGCTTTAACCGGATTTTCACACTCTCTAACAGTTGTTTCAAAATAGTTTACACGTTTACCGGCTGCGGGACGCACACCGGGCTTACGATCACCATCTGATGCACCAACCTCTTGAGGATTACTCTGTACTGCCCCCATTTTTTTCACGCCATTAAGTAGCGCTGCCAAATCACGGCTACTTAAGCCGCGAGGGCCTTCTAGGGAGGCAACATACCAACTATCAATTCTATCGATCAGCAAGCGCAATACACCCGCTGCATCTTTGTCATTCAACATACCTAACACGGCCAATGTACGACCTGTGCATGGCATTTGATCCAGATTCTGCGCCAACGCACCCGCTGCATGCGGATTATGAGCTACATCTAACACTACCAATGGCTCGCCTGGCAAAATCTGCAAACGACCAGGAATGGAAGCACGGTTCAAGCCGCTGCGCACGGCTTGGGCCGAAACCACCAACTTCATGTTCAACGCTTCAAGGGCCGCCAGGGCTGCCGATGCATTCAACAGTTGGTTCACACCGCGCAGCGATGGGTAGGCTAAGCCTGCACGACGTTGCTCACGGCCACCGTAGGCCCACTGCTGGCTATCGCCAGAGTAATTAAAATCTTTTCCAAACAGCCACAAGTCAGCACCAATTTCGCTGGCGTAGCGCTCTACAGACTCTGGCGGCAAAGGATCTGCACAAATAGCAGGCCTACCTGGTCTGAATACGTGCGCTTTTTCCCAGCCTACGGCCTCGCGAGAATCACCCAGATAAGCAATGTGATCAATGTCTACGCTGGTGAGGATCGAGCAATCAGCATCAACCATGTTCACTGCGTCTAAACGGCCGCCCAGCCCTACTTCCAGAATAGCTACGTCTACTTTTTCTTGTTCAAACATTAACAGCGCCGCTAAGGTAGCGAACTCAAAATAGCTCAGCGATACCTCGCCACGGGCTTGTTCAATGCGGAAAAATTGCTGGGTAATCTGCGCGTCAGTTGCCAACTCGCCATTCAATTGAATGCGCTCGTTGTAATGCACGAGATGGGGGGAAGTATAGAGGCCAGTTTTATAACCAGCAGCACGCAAAATAGCATCCAAAATGGTACAGGTAGAACCCTTACCGTTGGTGCCTGCTACCGTGATGGTGACAAACGGTGTTTGCAGTGCAAGATTTTTTGCGACTTGTTTGATGCGATCCAACCCTAAGTCGATTTCGGTAGGATGTAGGGTTTCCAAATATGTCAGCCATTGTTCCAGCGAGCTGGTGGCTGTCAAAGAATGATTCAACATGGTCAAAGCACACAAAAAAACAGCAGGTGCTAATGATAGCACCTGCCATTACTGACGTCAGGTTAATGACGAAAAAACTACTTGCGACGTACAGGTGGCAAATCGGTGCATGCACCCAATGAAGCCTCTGCCGCCATACCCACAGACTCACCCAAGGTAGGATGTGGGTGGATGGTTTTGCCGATATCAACAGCATCCGCACCCATTTCAATGGCCAACGCCACTTCGCTGATCAAATCGCCAGCACCCGTACCTACGATGGTTCCGCCTAGGATACGTTTGCTTTCTGCGTCGAAAATCAGCTTCGTGAAGCCTTCGTCGCGTGCATTAGCAATCGCACGACCAGAAGCCTGCCATGGGAAATGCCCTTTCTCGATGGCAATACCCTCTTTCTTGGCTTCTTCTTCAGTCATACCTACCCAAGCTACTTCTGGGTCAGTGTACGCAACAGAAGGAATCACACGTGCGTCAAAGAACGCTTTTTCGCCATGAATGACCTCTGCTGCCACATGCGCCTCGTGTACAGCTTTGTGCGCCAACATTGGTTGACCTACGATGTCACCAATCGCGTAGATGTGCGGCACGTTGGTGCGCTGCTGAGTGTCTACGTTGATGAAACCACGGTCAGTCACAGCGATACCTGCTTTGTCTGCACCAATCTTGTTGCCATTAGGCGTACGGCCTACGGCTTGCAATACCAAGTCGTAGCGTTGAGCTTCTGCAGGGGCTTTATCACCCTCAAACTTGACCCAAATACCGTCTTCGCGCGCTTCAGCAGAAACCGTTTTGGTGTTCAGCATAATGTGATCGAAACGGTGCTCGTTCATTTTCTGCCAAACTTTTACGGCTTCGCGGTCTGCACCTTGCATCAGGCCGGATTGCATCTCTACCACGTCTAAACGTGCGCCTAACGCTGAGTACACCGTACCCATTTCCAAACCAATAATGCCACCACCAACGATCAGCATTTTCTTAGGCAGGAATGGCAGCTCCAACGCACCTGTGGAATCTACAATGCGTGGATCTTCAGGCAAGAATGGCAGTTTCACAGACTGGCTACCTGCAGCAATGATGGCCGAGGCAAATTTCAACACTTGCTCTTTGCCATCAGCGGCACGCACTGCAATGTGGTGAGGGTCTACAAACTCACCCACGCCATTCACTACAGTGACTTTGCGGGCTTTAGCCATACCAGCCAAACCACCTGTCAATTTACCAATGACGGATGTTTTGTAGTCGCGCAGTGCGTCTAGCTCGATCTTGGCTTCGCCAAAACGAATACCGTGATCAGCCAAGGCTTTAGCAGCCTCAAACACACCCACGCTGTGCAGCAATGCTTTAGATGGAATACACCCTACGTTCAAGCAAACGCCACCCAAGGTGCTGTAACGCTCAACCAAGGCTACTTTCATGCCCAAGTCAGCAGCACGGAACGCAGCGGAGTATCCTCCAGGGCCCGCACCCAACACCACTACATCGTACTCACCATCGGCAGCACCGCTGTGCTGCGCAGCTTGAGGAGCTTGTACAGGCGCTGGCGCGGCGGCCGGAGCCGCTGCTACAGGTGCCGCAGCGGCAGCAGGCGCTGCCTCAGTTGCTGCACCTGCCGCTTCTATACGTACGATGGCAGAGCCTTCTTTTACTTTGTCGCCCAGTTTGACCAACACTTCTTTGACCACCCCAGCTTCTGCAGCTGGGATTTCCATAGATGCTTTGTCGGATTCAACCGTAATCAGGCTTTGTTCCAGTTCGATGGTATCGCCAACGTTCACCAACAGTTCAATCACCGTCACTTCACCGGAATCACCGATATCAGGCACTTTCAAATCAATCATGCTCATAGCGGCTCCTTACAGCAAGATGCGACGGTAGTCTGCCAGCAATGTCGCTATGTAAGCGTTGAAGCGAGCAGCCGATGCACCATCAATCACACGGTGGTCATAAGACAGCGACATTGGCAACATCAGGCGTGGCTCAAACTCTTTGCCATTCCAGATAGGCTGTACGCTAGAGCGTGATAAGCCCATGATGGCCACTTCAGGGGCATTGATGATAGGTGTGAAGTCTGTACCACCAATACCGCCCAAGGACGAAATGGTGAAACAACCACCTTGCATCTGAGCAGCGCCCAGTTTACCTTCACGAGCCAAACCAGCCAATTCACCAGTTTCTTTAGCGATTTCCAGTACGCCTTTTTTATCAGCGTCACGGATCACAGGCACTACCAAGCCATTTGGCGTATCGGCAGCAAAACCAATGTGGAAGTATTTCTTCAGAATCAGGTTATCGCCATCCAGCGACGCGTTGAACTCTGGGAATTTCTTCAGTGCAGCAACCACTGCCTTGATGAAGAACGCCAGCATGGTCACACGTGTACCTGCTTTTTTGCCTTCTTCATTCAGCTGTTTGCGGAACTCTTCTAGGCTAGTGATATCTGCTTGCTCGTTGTTGGTGACATGAGGAATCATGACCCAGTTACGATGCAAGTTGGCACCAGAAATTTTCTTGATGCGTGACAGCGGAGCCGCTTCCACTTCGCCAAAGCGACTGAAATCGACTTTTGGCCATGGCAACAGATCCAAGCCACCACCAGACAACGATGCACCCGCTGCTGCAGGCGCAGCACCACCGGCCAACGCCGCTTTCACAAACTGGCGTACGTCGTCAGCAGTGATACGGCCTTTGTTACCTGAGCCATTCACTTTAGTCAGGTTCACGCCCAACTCACGTGCAAATTTACGCACGGATGGGGATGCGTGAGGCAAATTGCGCAGAGGCACAGCCGCTTCAGCAAAAGCAGCTGTAGGCGATTCACGCACTGGTGACTGAGATGCAGCCACACCAGCAGCAGAACTCACCACTTCTGTCGTTGTAGAGACAACCGCTGCCGCTTTAGGAGCTTCAGCTGCTGGAGCCGCTTGCACTGCAGGCGCAGCGGCTGGAGCAGCAGAGCTTACTTGCAGCTCAAGAATGTCGGAGCCTTCGCTAACTGTGTCGCCCACTTTCACTTTCAACGCAGTAATCACACCAGCGTGACTGGAAGGTACTTCCATAGACGCTTTTTCAGTTTCCAGTGTGATCAGGCTTTGATCCGCTTCAATGGTGTCACCCACAGCAACCAGCACTTCAATCACGTCTACATCACGTGCATCGCCAATATCTGGCACACGTACAGTAATGATGGATGTAGTCGCTTCGGCTGCGGCAGGCGCTGCCGGAGCAGCTGGTGCTGCTGCAGGTTTTTCTGCGGCTGCAGGAGCCACCGCTGGCGCAGCGGCAACTTCTGCTTTAGGCGCCTCGGCGGCACCGGCAGCATCCAGTTCCAGAATCAAGGAACCATGCTTTACTTTATCGCCGATTTTTACTTTCAGCGACTTCACCACACCAGCGTGTGACGATGGGATTTCCATCGAAGCCTTATCGGACTCAACGGTGATCAAGCTTTGCTCAACCTCTACGGTGTCGCCAACGGCAACCAGCAGCTCAATCACATCCACTTCACCGTCGTCGCCAATGTCAGGAACAGTGACTTCAATCAAATTGCTCATTTATCTACTCCTTAGGCGTGATGCGGATTGGCTTTCTCGGGATTGATGCCGTACTTTTTGATTGCTTCCAGCACTTTCTCGCGTGGCAGTTTGCCTTCATCGGCCAATGCACGCAGCGCGCTCAATACAACAAAATGACGATCAACCTCAAAGTGCTCACGCAGTTTGTAGCGATAATCAGAACGACCGTAACCGTCAGTACCCAATACACGGTAAATACGACCTTCAGGTACAAAGGCACGGATTTGGTCAGCAAATGCTTTGATGTAGTCAGTAGAAGCGACGATTGGACCATCGGTTTCAGCCAACTTCTGTGTCACGTAAGGTACTGGTGCTTTCTTATCAGCAGGGTTCAGCAAGCTGTAACGCTCACAATCCAAACCTTCACGACGCAATTCTGTAAAGCTGGTCACGCTCCATACATCGGAACCTACACCCCAGTCTTTTTCTAGCAGCTCTTGAGCAGCGATCACTTCGCGCAAGATCGTACCGGAACCCATCAGTTGTACTTTCAGTTTGCCTGCATCAACAGACTTGAATTTGTACATACCGCGCAGGATGCCGTCTTCATCGCCAGATTTCAGACCTGGTTGTGCGTAGTTTTCGTTCATCAGCGTGATGTAGTAGTACACATCTTCTTGCTCTTGAACCATACGACGCAGACCGTCACGCATGATTACTGCCACTTCGTGAGCAAACGCAGGGTCATAAGACACGCAGTTTGGAATCACAGAAGCTTGAATATGGCTTTGACCGTCTTCGTGCTGCAAACCTTCACCGTTCAGCGTAGTACGACCAGCGGTACCACCCAAGATGAAACCACGAGCTTGCATATCACCTGCTGCCCATGCCAAGTCGCCAAAACGTTGGAAACCAAACATGGAGTAGTAGATGAAGAACGGAATCATGATCTTGTTATTGCTGGAGTACGACGTAGCAGCAGCCACCCAGGAGCTAAATGCACCCAGTTCGTTGATACCCTCTTGCAACAACTGACCTTTTTTGTCTTCACGGTAGTACATCACCTGGTCTTTATCGACTGGTGTGTACTTCTGGCCTACAGCCGAGTAAATACCGATCTGACGGAACAAACCTTCCATACCAAATGTACGGGATTCGTCAGCCAAAATAGGTACTACACGTGGGCCCAATTCTTTATCGCGCAGTAACTGGTTCAGTACACGTACAAAGGCTTGTGTAGTGGAGATTTCACGGCCTTCGGCTGTAGGCTCCAATACGGCTTTGAATACTTCCAGCTCAGGCGCTTTCAGTTGTTCGCTAGCCTTGGCACGACGCTTAGGCAAGTAACCGCCCAACGCTTTACGACGAGCTTGCATGTACTGCATTTCTGGAGAATCGTCTGCAGGTTTGAAGTACGGCAAGTCTTCCAGTTTGTCGTCAGAAATAGGAATATTGAATCTATCGCGGAATTCGCGGATGGAATCGATATCCAAGCTCTTTTGCTGGTGAGTCGGGTTTTTAGCCTGACCAATATGACCCATACCGTAACCTTTAATGGTTTTGGCCAAGATCACAGTAGGCTGACCTTCGTGTTTCACGGCAGCGTCAAATGCGGCATACACTTTGTTTGGATCGTGACCGCCACGGTTCAAGCGCCAAATATCTTGGTCGCTCATACGGCTTACCATTTCTAGCAGGCGAGGATCTTTACCGAAGAAGTTCTCACGAACGTAAGCACCGTCATTGGCTTTGTACGCTTGGTACTCACCGTCGATGGTGTCTTCCATTACTTGACGCAACACACCTTCTTTGTCGCGAGCCAACAATGGATCCCAATAGCCGCCCCAGATCAGTTTGATCACGTTCCAGCCAGCACCACGGAAGGTGCCTTCCAATTCTTGAATGATCTTGCCGTTACCACGCACAGGACCATCTAGACGCTGCAGGTTGCAGTTCACTACAAAGATCAGGTTATCCAGACCTTCGCGCGCTGCTACACCAATAGCGCCCAAGGATTCTGGCTCGTCCATCTCGCCATCACCCAAGAACACCCATACTTTACGGCCACTAGTGTCTTGAATGCCGCGCGCATGCAGGTATTTCAGGAAACGAGCCTGATAAATACCCATCAGCGGGCCAAGACCCATGGATACAGTAGGGAACTGCCAGAACTCTGGCATCAATTTAGGGTGAGGATAGGAGGACAAACCTTTGCCGTCTACTTCTTGACGGAAGTTATCCATTTGCTCTTCAGTCAAAGAGCCTTCCAAAAACGCACGGGCGTACATACCAGGAGAGGTATGACCTTGGAAGTACACCAAGTCGCCACCGTGGTTTTCGTTTTCAGCGTGCCAGAAGTGGTTCTGACCACACTCAATCATGGTTGCTAAGGAAGCAAACGATGCAATGTGACCACCCAAGCTGCCGCCATCGGCAGGCGTTTCTTGGTTGGCTTTTACCACCATTGCCATCGCGTTCCAGCGAATATACGAGCGAATACGTTCCTCAATCGCCAAATCACCAGGATTATTTGGCTCCAACCCTACAGGGATGGTGTTCAAGTAAGCCGTGTGCGGAGAGTAAGGGATGTTAGAACCTGAACGGCGCGCCAAGTCAGTTAGGCGTTCCAACAGGTAATGGGCACGTTGTGGGCCCTCACGATCAAGCACGGCCTCTAAAGCTTCTAGCCATTCTTGTGTTTCAAGAGCTGCGTCGGGATTGGCGCTGGCTGGATTACTGTTTTGGTCAAGAGAGGACATATAGCGTCTCCAGTTTTATTGATAGAAGTCCGTGCTGCGATGTTCATCTGCGTTGTAATGTTTGCTTTTCAGACCATAACAGATTGACCGGACCCGTACAGTTTTTAGGCAGATCATGCCTATTTATCAATTCTATTCTAGGAAAGAAAAAAGGTTATCTCAAGCAAAATTTCATTTTATGGTAATAGTT
>SRSN01000058.1 GCA_004791645.1 Alcaligenaceae bacterium 429 | reverse complement strand
CCAGAAAACCCTAGGCTTTCTAGGCGTGTTAGAGGGCTGCGTAGAAATGCTATTTATTGATGCCAGTGCGCGGGGGCATGGTGTGGGTACTACGTTGCTGAACTACGCAGTGCATGAGTTAGGAGCGACTAAGCTGGATGTAAATGAGCAAAATACCCAAGCCGTAGGTTTTTATTTGCATTACGGTTTCGTACAAACGGGCCGCAGCGACTTGGATGCGGCGGGAAAACCATATCCTACGCTGCACTTACATTTACCTAAGCATATCTAGTGTAGAGACTCAGGCAGGCTACGTCTTTCACCGCATAGTAGCAGTTCCACGCAGCCTTAGGTGTTAAACAGACGACGTAGCAATTCCACATCCACCGTGCCATCCTGGTCTAGCGAAATAAAGTATCTACACTGCCATCGTTGCGTGACTATTGCGGCCTTCGCTGTTAGCTGTACCCACGGCGGGTAGACACGCATAGCACGCTTACCACCTTCGCCAGCACTAGAGAAAACACCTTTAGCGACCAACACAGCTTGATCGAACACAAACAGCCCTTTATGCATTGCATCGCTCACGCCTACCAGTACAAAAGCTATACCATCGCGGCTATCTAACGGAGCAATATCGCCGTCAGGTGTAGGACGTTTCCAGATTGTCACAAACTGCCCTAGCTTGGTAGGCGTTGTTTTGGCTGTACGAAAGACAATCTTATGACCATTCAATGCAAAGCGCGCAGCGCCGTACTCCGTGCTTTCAGCCTCGCGTACAACCATCTCGGTCAAATGTAGGCCTGCTGGCTCAAATACCTGCTCTATAGCCACCAGCACATCGCCAGGAAGAGATTCAGCAGTATCTAGCTTCCTCGCTGCCATGCTAGTAGTACCTATCTTCGTGTTATCGCGTTTCAAGAAAACCTACTTATGTTTTTCGTCAGGCTGTATTTGATCACGAAGACACTTTCTGCTGCCAAAAAACATCACGCCCCACACGTTTTACCGTGCAGGGCGTGATGATGAGCGGGTTTAAAACAGCTTATAGCGCTTTAGGCGGATAGCCTGCGGCTGTTAAGGCCGACACAATTTGCTCTTGCGATGCGGAGCTTTGAATCGTCACTACTTTAGCAGTCACGTCAGCCTCTACTGTGGCAGCAGGATCCAATGCCTGTACTGTTTTAGTCACTCGCGTTGCGCAGCCACCGCACGTCATATCTTGAATCTGGAATTTCATCGTTTTACTCCTTAGAAGAACCTATCACTATCCTAAGGATTCCCACGGTTGTAAGGTCAACCGTTTTTTCACTACTACGTTAGCGAGTTGATGAAACTGCTTCTTTAACCGGTGCTGAGCGCAACCTATGCAGCAACGTTAAAGGACTACTCTGTTGATGCGTATAGGTTTTTGCTGCCTCTGCCCATCGTTCTGCTGGAAACGTTGTACTGCTGGCCACACTACTAATGCCGCACTGCAATAGCATGACGAACTGGTCTGGCAGCAGCGGCCCAACTGCCCGTATATCACCTGTAAAACCATGCCGCTCACGCAATAACTTAGCCAAGGTAAAGCCTCGGCCATCACGGGTTTGGGCAAAGCCTATAGCAACTATTTGTACCTTAGCCAACACAGGTAGCAGCTCCGCTATGTTGTGGTAGCTGTTTACCCATACTCCCGCCGCATATTCACCTGTTTCGGCATGATGCGCTTCCCAGTTTTCAAGCGCAACAATACGTTGTGACGAGGGCTGCTCTGCCGCCCCCTCTTGCTCTGGGTACCACCATGTTTCTTTTTTCACCTGACCTGTAGCATCAAACAGCATGAGTAAGCGCCTCCTTAAATACCGTAATACCTACGCGGTTGTACGTGTCAATAAAGCGCTCTGTCCCTTCACGCTCTTTAAGATAAATGTCCACTAACGCTTCTATCACTTCGGGCACTTCATCGTAAGACACTGATGGCCCTAAAATTTTTCCTAGCGCAGCGTCTTGGTCAGAGCGACCGCCCAAGGTGATTTGATAGCTTTCTTGCCCGCCTTTATCTAAGCCTAAAATCCCTATATGCGCCACATGATGGTGTGCACAGGCATTAATACAGCCCGATACGTTAATGCTTAACGGTCCCACTTCACGCTGCTTTTCCTCCGAAAAACGTAAAGCAATGCGCTGCGCTACTGGCACTGATCTAGCTGTAGCCAAGCTGCAATAATCCATACCTGGGCAAGCAATAGAGTCCGATACCAAGCCTATGTTGGAGGTTGCCAAACTGGCTTCGCATAAGGCTTGCCACACGCTATAAACATCGTCTTGCTTCACGTGTGGCAACACTAAGTTTTGGCGGTGTGTAACACGCACTTCATTTAAGGAGTACTGTTCTGCCAAACGAGCAACCAACTCCATTTGCTCAGCACTGGCATCGCCAGGAATACCACCATTAGGTTTAAGCGAAATCACCACGCTGATATAGCCTGGCTGTTTATGTGGGTGCGAGTTGTTCGCCACCCAGTGTGAAAACGCGGCATTTTCAGATTTAGCAGCCGTAAAGGCAGCAGACTGCGCCGGCAAGTTAAGCTCTAGTGCGGGTGCTACAAATCGTGCTTGTACAGCCTCTATAATCTCGGTATCCAGTGGTGGTCTATCAGACAACAAGGCAGCAAACTCAGTGTCTATCATCTCAATAAAGGTTTCAGGTTTCAGCTCCCTAACCAGAATTTTGATACGCGCTTTATAGATATTGTCTCGTCTGCCTAAGGCATTGTAGACACGCAAAATAGCTTCTATGTAGCGCAGTAAATCACGCTCAGGCAACCACTCACGCACCAAGGTACCCACTACAGGAGTACGGCCTAATCCGCCCCCTGCATAGATGTGGAAAGCAACCTCACCCGCTTCGTTCTTGTCAGCAATAATGCCTATGTCGTGAAAACGTATGGCTGCCCTGTCGTCGGCACTGCCCGTAATCGCAATTTTGAATTTACGTGGCAAGTAGGTAAATTCAGGGTGCTCAGTAGACCACTGACGCATGATCTCGGCATACACACGGGGATCTACACGCTCGTCTGCGGCTGCACCAGCAAACTCGTCCGTTGTGACGTTACGAATACAGTTACCGCTGGTCTGAATGCAATGCAAATCGGCATCAGCCAATACCGATAAAATCTCGGCCGCATCCGATAATTTAGGCCAGTTGTACTGCAAGTTTTGCCGCGTAGTGAAGTGGCCATAGCCCTTATCAAAGCGTCTGGCCACGTACGCCAACTGAGAAAGCTGCACCGCACTTAAAGTGCCATAAGGAATCGCCACACGCAGCATGTAGCCATGCAATTGCAGATATAGGCCATTCATCAACCTATACACCTTGAACTGTTCTTCAGTCAGCTCACCAGACAAACGACGTTGCACCTGCTGCGAGAATGCTTGTGCGCGCTCTTTCAAGAAAGTACGTTCGCTATTGTCGTATTGGTAAATGCCAGCATGAGGAGCAAACGCGCCAGCAGCAGGCGCTAACGACCCAATGTGCTGATTCTGCTCTACGCCTGCTTGTTTTCCTAAATCAGCCCGCACCGAAGGCCCACGTGCGCGCAGTTGTTCTCTGAACGTTACAGGCACAATACCGTTAGGCGTACGCTCGGCTTGCTGCGGCACTGGGTCTACAATTTCATTGTTGGCCACGCTTTCTTGCGCAGCCTGCTGTGCAGCTACCAACGCTTCTTCATCAAAGGCATGGGCGTGCGCTAAGGCCTCCACCCAGTGATAGCCGCTATCTAGCCATACCACTGCCCCATCGTGCAGCCTATTGGCTGAAATCAAATGGTAGTCACTCATCGTATACCTGTAGGATTGAAGGCAACGTACACCTAACCGTAGCCACATCCTTGCTACCGTTACCTAGTCAAAAAACAGACCCCGCACGTGGCAGGGTCATAGCCATCATGCTGTTTATTGTGACCAGACAACCTATAGCTGACAAAGTATAAAAAGGCATATGCAAATGCTTGATGCGTTACTGAGCTTGTCCTAGCAACTCCAACGGATGACCTGCGGCTACCCATGCATCTATACCACCATGCAACGGCCGTACATGCGTATACCCCAATGATTTCAGGCGTTGCACCACCCTAGCCGCTGACGCGTCATTCGGGCAAGAACAATACACTACTACCTCGTGGCCTAGCTCAATACTGAGCGATTGTGGGCCTTGTAGATTTTGTTCATCCAACAACACAGACCCCGGAATACTGCCGTCAGTTCGGTAGAAATCGCTGCGTACATCCAGAATTAAAGGGTTAGCCCCATCTTGGATTAAGCAATACAGCTCATCTGCACTGATACGAATTTGACGAATCATTCTCAAAAACGCATGCCGCTGCCATGCTTTGCGTGCAATAAACAAAGCCAGCAATACCGCCAAAATCAGTAAGCCCCAACGTCCCAAGGCATCTAAAGTGGCTAAGAGCTCACCAATGGTAGAACTGAATAAACTGCCGAGCAGCAACGCCGAGCCTATCCATATGGTCGCGCCTAGCATGTCATACCACATAAACTTACGTATGTCCGTACCTAGCGCTCCCGCCATCGCACTCGCAACCGATGCAAAGCCGGGGATAAACTTGGCCACCAACAGCGACTTAGCCCCCCAGCGTAAATACACGCCCTCGGTTTGTCTCACGCAGGAGTCTGGCGATAGCGATACCCTGCATAGCGTTGCCATCACCTTTCTGCCGTATCGTCGCCCAGCATAAAACCACAATACGTCGGCAATTAATGCGGCCAAGACGGCTAAACCCAATAGCCCGGGTATAGAAAAGCGCCCCGCCTGCGCCAAAGCGCTGGTCACCACTAAGGTGGGGTAAGCGGGGATAGGAGCTCCTAACTGCTCTATTAATACATTCAGGAATACCAGCCCCAAGCCGTGCTGTTCAATGATATTCATCAGCCACTGCATGTTCTCATTCCTTGATTCAACCAGTGTGTTGCAACATCTGCCTCTATTATCCCCTGCTCTCTACCTGCTGTGAATCCCACGCAAATCCCCTACTTTCTGTCGTGGTTTATGCCTTAAACAATATGATACGATACCGTATCGTATTAATCCATGAGAACTGCTATGAATGCAAAAACAGCTGCTGCCCTCGCTACAGTACTGTGGGGCTTTACCTATGTTGTGACTACCCTCATGCTGCCACCTCACCCTTTTTTGATTTCCGCCGTACGCGCAATGGGTGGGGCAATTATTTTGCTGCTGATTGCGCGACAACTGCCTGCTCCCGGCTGGCTAGGACGTCTGGTAATTTTGGGCACGCTCAATACCAGCTTATTTTTCTCACTGTTATTTATCTCAGCGCTACGTTTACCCGGCGGTGTCGCGGCTATTTTCCAAGCTTTAGGCCCGCTATTTATCATTTTGCTAGGATGGGCCATTCTGGGTGCGAGACCCACTGCCTTAAAAATTATCAGCGTAATTATTGGTGTAGTAGGCGTTGCATTGGTAGTACTGAAAGGCGATGCTCAAGTTGATCTCTGGGGTGTAGTAGCCGCATTAGGCAGCACCTTATCACTCGCGTTGGGCGGTATTTTGATGAATCGCTGGGGTAGGCCACCCATGAGTATGGTGAGCTTTACCGGTTGGCAGTTATTTATTGCTGGCGTGGAACTTACACTGCTCACCGTGTTGATGGGCGACTTCCCAGCAGAGCTAACTAGCACGCACGTAACGGGTTTCTTTATACTAGCCTTAGCCTTAACCGCCATACCTTTTGTGTTATGGTTCAGAGCGATTGCCCATGCAGGTGCTGTCACCATTGCCCCCTTCTTCTTGCTGGTTCCCATTACGGCCTTTGCCTTGGATGCCATCATTAAGTCGGTAGTACCCACACCCTTTCAGTTGCTGGGCATTGGCATTGTGATACTGGGTTTATTGCTTAGCCAAAAGAAAGTACCTTCCCCAACCGCCCCTTGATTACTCACTATGACAGATCACCGCCCCACTTCTGAAACCGGCAGCCGCCTTACCTACCGAGGGGCAGCCAGACGCTTGCAGATTCTGGAAGTCGCGTCCGAGCGCTTTCTGGAAGAAGGCTACGCCGGAGTGAGCGTAGATCAAATCATCGCTGAAGTGGGTGGGTCTAAAACCAACGTGTACAAACAGTTTGGTGGCAAACAAGGGTTGTTCTTAGCCGTTGTGCAGAATCTGTCGGATGCTTTCATCCACGATTTAGAGCATATAGACCTACGCGATCAAGCCCCTGAGCAAGGCCTACGTACATTGGCTCAGGCCTTACTGGCTATCTTGCTGCAAGATAAGCATTTAGCCTTCCAGCGTTTAATCATTGCAGAATCTAACCGCTTTCCTGAAATGGGGCGGGTATGGCTAGAAAGCGGCCCGCAACGCACACGCAAAGTCGTGGCTAGCTATTTGCAGCAACAACAAGAACAAGGGCATTTGCACGTCAACGACCCGTTACGCGCCGCCCTGTTCTTTCATGACATGATTACCTTCAACCCAGTGCACCTTGCCATGCTAGGCATAGGCTACGACGCCGATGCTTTAAATGGCTTTATTGATGACGCTATCACTACCTTTTTGCAGGGGCATTTACCCCGCAACTAAGATAGCTTTTCAGCATCACTAACAGGCTTACTCTACAGCGTCATCCGCCATAGATGCGCCTTCTGTGTAGTGCAGAATATCTCCGGGTTGACAGGCCAAATACTGACAAATAGCTTCTAAGGTGGAAAAGCGCACCCCTTTCACTTTACCTTGCTTGAGTAACGAAAGATTTTGCTCCGTAATACCCACTGCAGCAGCTAAGTCCTTAGACTTCACCTTACGCTTCGCTAAAATCACGTCCAAAGTTACTTCTATAGGCATATGCGTTACACAAACTGTTGATTTTCTTGATTAATGGTTGCAGCTCTGCGCAGAATTCTAGCAATAATAATCACACACGCTGCCGCAATATTGCATAAATTATCGTATAACAATCATCTCTATCATTACGATTGCCATGAAAAACGCTATCAAGTCACTACCGCTTTTACTCACTTTGCTCTGTGGCTTACTATTACCAAACGCCGTACAGGCCAACCGTGTAGAACTCAATATCGCTACACGCCCAGATAGCAGCGAGATGCACTGGACTCTAGACTTACCCCAACAGAACGCTCCCACAGGCATTCTGCTATTGGCCCAAGGCTCGGGCTGCCTGTCAGCCACGAAAAATGAAAATCTGCTTTTAGCGCGCTCGTACTTTCCTAATCTAGCATCGTTAATGGTAGAAAAATACGGTGTGCTTCCTGGTGATACTCCTGAAAACGACCACGAAAATTGCAGCGATAGCTTCTATGCCCACCATACTGTCTCACAGCGTGTTGCTGATTACAGCCAAGTGCTGGAATCTTTACGGCAAGCACCATGGTGGAATGGTGAACTGGTACTCTTAGGTGGCTCTGAAGGTGGTTTGGTTGTGTCTCTATTAGCTGAGCAACATAACCCCGATGCAACTATTTTGCTCTCTACCGCAGGCGGCATGAGTTTTGGTGACATGGTCATACAGTCAATGCCTAAGGAGTTCCACCCACAGATACTTGAGGGGTTCCAAAAGGCCCGGCACAACCCATACAGTACAGAAAAACTAGCAGGTCAAAGTCTACGCTTCTGGGCAGACGCTATTGACCTCAATGTCACAGAAAACCTCCTGCGATCCACCTCAAACATCCTATTACTACAAGGCTCAGCAGACTCTCTTGCTCCAGTAGAGGCCGCTAGACGCTTACAAGAACAATTTACGGCTGCGGGACACTGTAACCTCACCTACTGGGAATTTCCGCACTACGATCACGGTATGGAAGATCAATCTGGGCACTCACATATGCCCGAAGTACTCAAGCGTGCAGCTAATTGGTGGCTATCAGTACGAGGCACCGAAAATACTTTTTGCACCCGCAAATAGCCTGCAAAGCATGCTTTATACTGCTGGCTACTTTAGCCCCTTACGCCTTGCTTTTATGTCTGATTCGCAGCCGCTTTCTACACTTCCAGTTCCTCTGCCTGCCGCATGGCAATCGCAATTTGCCGCTTATAGCTGGACAGCACAAACAGAAGGCTGCTCAGACGCCGCTGTGTATCGCTTAGAAGCACCAGGACACGATACGGTTTTTATCAAAACTGAGCGCATGCATGCCAATGCTGAACTGACAGATGAAGAAATCCGCTTACGCTGGCTGGCCGCCCAAGGCGTATCATGCCCTATCGTCATCGATGCGCACTACCAACCTGAGCGTGGCTGGTTACTACTTAGTGCCGTAGCGGGTAAAGATTTGTACTCTGCTTCCTTACCTGCTCACGAAAAAGTGAAAATGATGGCGCTAGCCTTGCGTGATTTGCATCAACTAGGTGTAGCCCACTGCCCCTTTGATCACAACGCCTCACAACGCGTTGCACATGCTAATGCGCGTATGCAAGCTGGGCTGATTGAACTAGACGATGTAGACGACGAAAACCAAGGCTTAAGCGTAGAACAGCTGTTCCAAAAACTACTGGCCACACAGCCGCTACAAGAAGATAAGGTGCTCACACACGGTGATGCCTGCTTGCCCAACTTCATGGCTGAAGATGGTGTATTGACTGGATATATAGACTGCGGCCGTCTGGGTGTGGCTGATCGCTACCAAGATCTAGCCCTTGCCATACGTGACATTAGCGATGACCTAGGCGCTGAGTATGTACCTTTATTTTTGCAGCATTATGGTTTAGCGCAGCTAGACACAGAAAAAGTAGCATTCTACAAACTGCTGGATGAGTTTTTCTAAGCCTAACGCTACGAAATACTCGCCCTATACTCGGTAGGCCCCATCCCCGTGTGGCGACTAAAGTACTTGCCTAAGTACGACGGGTCTGCAAAGTTCAGGGCATCGGCAATCTGTTGAATACTATGCTGAGGCTGCCTAAGCTCTTTTTTAATTTCCAGCACCACTTGTCTATCAATTAAGGTTTTGGGCGAGTCATTAAAGAAGCGTTTAGTCAGTTGTGACAGATAATAGGGCGTGATGTGTAAGGCATCGGCATAAAACGCTACCTCTCTGTGCTGCCTGCACTGCACACTCAACATTTCCCAGAATTTCCAACAAATCATTTCCTGCCTGCTGTAATCATTACGCAGTTGCTGTTTCTGGTTATCGGCTTGTTCGCTAAGAAATAAAAATAAGTTTTGGAACGCATTAATCAGCATTTGCCGTCTATACCCAGAGGGTCGTGCAAAGACTTGCCTCACATGTTGTTCCCACACCGATACAAAGGCTTTGCACTCTAGCGTAGCGGCAAAATAGGGGTGCTTGTTCAAATAGGAGAACAAGTGATTGGGTAGTAGGTAAGCGACATCTGCCGCACTGGAGCGCTTTAATAAATAAAACGAGCACAGTAAGTCTGGGCTGCGCTGTTTTAACAGAGCGATAGAATCTTCAGCCAAGACCAGAAAGTCATGCTTTTTTAGGTGGTAGGACTGAAAGTTCACCTCGAACTCAACCTCACCTTGCTGACAAATCACTACCACTACATAAGCCAACGCCAATGGATGCTCTGGCACGGCCTGCAAGGTAGCCAAACCATGCGTGATTTCCTGATCCCCTGCCCCTAAAAAAATGGCATCAGTTTCAATTACTACTTTAGAAATAGCCATAAAACCTAATTTTATCCAATTTTGTTTTCAAAATTACCTTTTTCACCCAAGTCTGTACCTTAGCATAGTCCGCTATTCTTTCTACACTTCTCTCTGTTCAGTCATTACATACACAGGAGAAAAACATGTTAAATACAGAACGCCTGATTCTCAGGCCGTGGCGAGACAGCGATGCAGCCAGCCTTTACCACTACGCTAAAGACGAGCGTGTAGGCCCTATCGCAGGTTGGCCGCCACACCGTAGCGAAGCAGAAAGTTTGGAAATCATTCAAACCATTTTTTCGGGCGAAGACATCTACGCTGTTGCCTTAAGTACCGACGACGTCGCTATTGGCATGATTGGTTTGCTAAAAGGGAAAAACAGCAACTTCCCACTGCCAGAGACTGAGGCTGAAGTTGCTTACTGGATAGGCGTGCCATTTTGGGGACAAGGCTTAATCCCTGAAGCGCTGCGCACAATCATGCAGCACTCGTTTCAAACACTACAACTAGAGGCGTTGTGGTGCGGCTACTTTTCTGACAATGAGCAGTCGTTCAAAGCGCAGGCCAAATGCGGCTTTCTTCATCACCATACCGAAGAAAAGCAGTTTAACCAGTTCATGAACGACTACCGCACTGAACACATCAGTCGTATCACCAAGGAAGAATGGCTGCAACAACAGTAGGCTTAAGCTTCCACCCTATTTCTGCCGTTGTGTTTGGCTTGGTAGAGTTTGTCATCCGCCTGCTTCAACACAATGGCAGGATCTGTACCGTCTGCTGCCGAAACAGCCACGCCCAATGAAATAGTAATGTGCCCAACTTCTGGCATCTCGGTAGATTCCACTTGAGCACGCAACCGCTCAGCAACTTCCACGGCCATCTCAACAGTGGTATCTGGCAACAAAATCAAGAACTCTTCACCGCCTATACGGCAGGCCCAATCACCGGAACGTATGCTGTTACGCATCTGTACGGCGAGCTCTTTCAGCACGATGTCGCCCGTGTCATGACCGTAGGTGTCATTCACTTGCTTGAAGCAATCAATATCCACGGAAATCACCGCAAACATGCGCTGCATATGCCCACACACGCGTAGCTCTTGATCTAGGCCACGACGATTCAACAATCCGGTTAAGGGGTCTGTGCGGTTATCTTTATCTAACTTTTCAATATTGCGCTTTAAAAAGCCCATGCCCATCAAGAGTGCTTTTTTCAACTCATGCGCCTCAAAATACCAAGAGCGTACATGGCTGATTTCACTTTCTGTGCCGGAAGAATGCATCATACGAGCGTTTTCCGCCAACTGCCGTAGAGGTTTAGCAATCTTGCGTGCCCCCCACCACACCAGTAACAATGAGATCACGGCAACCGGCAGAGTTTTATTAATGACCTGATGCATTAAGCCTTCCAACGGCTCTAACGTCGCCGACTCTGGCCGCTGCGCCACAATTCCCCAACCGCTTAATGGTACAGGCGCATAACCTGCCAGCATCCTAATACCTTGGCTATTGGTTAACGCCATACTGCCTGACTGCGCTTGCACCACGCGATCAATCACCTCATTACCTTCTACGACGTTTCCTACTCGTGACGTATCGGGGTGATAGATGATCTCTTTCTCGGCCGACACCACATACAGGTAGGAGCCATCTCTATAAGGATGATGACCTAATAACCTATTCAAAATACTTTCTTTTTTCAGGTATAAACTGCCACCCACCAACCCACGGTATTTACCGCTTTTATCAAAAATGGGGTGCGAAATGAAGACGATGAAATTACCAACTGTAGACAGGTAGGGAGTACTAATCACGGGCGCTTTTTGTGCTAATGCGTCTTGCACGCCTGGGCTGTCTAAACTTAGGCCTGTTAACTGTAAGCTTTCGGGTGACGTAGCTTGCACGGCACCATTCTGATCAATAATCAGTACGGAATTAAAGCTATCTGTTTGTAACCGCAGCCGTTCGGCCTCTACTTGTAACCGCTGCTCATCGCCCAGCATATCTTCCAACAACATCGCACTAACTTTCAGTTGTTGTAGAGCAGAATGTAGAAATTCATCTGTACTATTGGCAAGCTTTTGCGCATAGATCAAATTGCTTTCTAGCGTATTTTGCACAAGCTGCTGACGTTGCACCTTGTAGCCTGCGTAAAAAGTATTTACAAGCGTGACCAAGCAACTGAGAATAGTCACCAGCAGGATAAGCCGCAACAAATCTATTTTTTTAAACAATTTTGCAAACCATCAATCTGAAATATTGCACCATACTAGCGTCATTATATTCTGCCATTGATAACGCAAATGTCATAGAAAACCGCTAAAACACCGCTTAATCTCTCATAACAGCGTTGCTTTCCGTACTGGTCGCGTACAGACCAATCACTAGATCCTCGCTACTCGTAGGGCAAAACCTACGCTTTATGTTCTCGCCTTGCATTTGCGTTGACCCTAAAATAGAGTTCACTTATCATCTATTTCTTGTAACAGTTGCCCTGCCCACGTGTCATGGCCAACACTGTATCGTTCACCTTATACGCCCATAGCAATTACAAACGGCGACAAAAGGATAGGTCATGACATCTGTATGGCGTAAAAGCACCTGGATCATGCTGGGGGCATCGCTGGTTTTGTTTTTATCGTTAGGGATACGACACGGCTTTGGCCTATTCCTAACCCCCATGAGTAGCGAGTTTGGCTGGGGACGTGAGGTCTTTGCTTTTGCCATGGCATTGCAAAACCTGATCTGGGGACTGACTCAGCCTTTTACCGGCGCATTAGCTGATAAGTTTGGTGCCAAACTCACCGTAGTCGTAGGTGGCTTACTCTATACCGTAGGCCTAATACTCATGGGCTTTGCCGACTCCTCCTTATCGCTCTCACTCAGCGCGGGAATCTTGGTAGGCATAGGGTTATCTGGCACATCATTTTCAGTGATCTTAGGCGTGGTAGGTCGCGCCGTACCACCTGAAAAACGCAGTATGGCGATGGGCATAGCTGCCGCCGCAGGGTCATTTGGCCAGTTTGCGATGCTACCTGGTTCACTGGGCCTGATTCAATGGCTGGGTTGGTCATCGGCTTTGATCGCACTGGGCTTGCTGGTGGCATTAATTATGCCTTTAGCGGCCATGATTAAAGACACGCCGCCCGTCGACTTGGGGCCGCAGCAAACCATGATGGAAGCCCTGCGTGAAGCCTGTAGCCATTCTGACTTTAGGCTCTTAGCTCTAGGCTTTTTTGTGTGCGGATTCCAAGTATTGTTCATTGGCGTGCACTTACCCAGCTACTTAGTCGATAAAGGCTTGCCTGTGGTTGTCGGTACTACAGTACTGGCCTTAGTCGGGCTCTTTAACGTGTTCGGTACCTACTTTGCAGGCTGGTTAGGGACTACACGTTCCAAACCGCACCTACTCTGCATCTTGTATTTGGTGCGTGCGGTGATCATTGCCCTCTTTATTTGGCTGCCTCTTTCTACATGGACCGCATACGCGTTCGGTATTTTGATGGGCTTGTTGTGGCTGTCTACCGTACCACTGACTAACGGCACCATTGCCACAATGTTTGGCGTGCGTAACCTGTCTATGCTAGGCGGCGTGGTCTTCTTGTTGCACCAACTGGGATCTTTTCTTGGCGGCTGGTTAGGTGGTTATATGTTTGATAAAACCGGCAGCTACGACATGGTCTGGTATATTTCTATCGTGCTCAGTTTAGTTGCCGCAGCACTGAATTTACCTATCAAAGAAAAACCCGTAGCACGACTCCCTAAGGTAGCCCACGCATGAAACGTAGACTATGGCTAATTTTGGCAGCATGCGCTGCCACAGCCATTGCCCTTCTCTTGCTATACAGTTGGCGTCAGGCAGGCTTTGCTCTGATGCCTATTCAACTGCCCATGTGCTAACTGCTGCTTATTTAGATTGCAGCAATTGCGTGCGAGCCGCCAGCAACAGTTCATCAGACAGTGCCGTGCCTTCGGTTGCACGCGCCAACAACATCGCCCCCACCAACGTAGACAACTGTTCTAGCGCCTGTTGGCGCGCGACCTCTGAGGTATTGGCTTCGGGCTGCAAGGTACTGAGTACATCCACCAACTGCTCCAAACCTTGGTGAAATGCATCACGAACCGGCTTACTACTGTCTTCACGAGACACGTCCACCACCAGCGACGCTAAGGGACAGCCAGTGCTAGGTTCAGTACGGTGCTTATCGTGCAAATAGCCCTTGATGAGTGCATGGCGTGCAGCCACAGCATCATCCATAGCCGCTACCCGCTCTTTCCACTTGGTAGTAGAGCCCTCAAAGGCTTTAGCGCATGCAATAGCAGCTAGCTCGTCTTTAGATTTGAAATGCCCATAAAAACCGCCGTGCGTTAGCCCTGCTGCTCGCATCACATCGGCAACACTCACACTTAACCCTCGCTCTCTAAAGAGCTTAGAAGAAGCTTCTTCAATAGCAAGACGGTTTTTTTCGGTTTCAGCTCTGGAGACTCGTGGCATAGCAAATCTATAGAAGACAATAACGTACAGCCGCAGCGCTTACAGCGGCAGCACACGTAGAAGAATAAATACCAGCAAAATAAGGATGCCCAACCCTATGTGTGCGAACCATGCCGCACAACCCAAGTATCTTAACTGTTTATAGTTAGGAAAGGCTTGCGCGACCTCAAGCGGTGGCTCAGTGGTTCTATAGAGAGCACGGGCGGGCGCATAACGACAGCGCGATAAGGCAAACACGAAATACCAATCTGGCACCGCTGATGTTAAGCCAAACTGTTGCTTATGCTGATTCATGGCATCTAATAAATCGCCTACTTTTGTCTGTACAAACACAGAAAACAGCAGCAATAACACGGCGTAGCCAAGTACAAAATAGCCCAGATGCTCTCTCATTTCTTACCTAGAGTCAGTTAGCACCGCCAGTGTGAGCCATGCTTGCCCATAAGTGTAGCAGGCTCACACTGTTGCTTAACCTTCTCTGTGATCGGCTTTGCCTACTTTCCAATACCCTTCGGTACGAACACGATGACGCTCCAAATAGCGTTCACGTAAATAATGCGCACGTAACTCTTTAGCGATACGTGATTCACCTGCCACCCATACATACCCCGGCCCTAAAGGAAACGGTCTGTACAACACGCGTTGCCCTAATGCCAATCCTGGTCGCTGACGTGGCTCTAACCACACCACACTCAGCGCTGCAGGGCTTTGAATGGTTTGTTGGTCTTCTGGTGTAGGTACTTCCACATACACTCTTGCTCGCACAGTAGCAGGCAAGTTAGCTGCAATATTTTGTATAGCAGGTAATGCGGTGACATCCCCTGCCAAAATCACCCACGCCGCATCGTCTGGCAGCGCAAAACCACCTGCTCTTGGACCGGCCAAGGTAATGCGTTCGCCTTTTTGCGCATGAAATGCCCAGCTAGAGGCCGGGCTGTAGGAATCCTCGTTGTGGTGCAACACAAAGTCCAGATCCAGTGTTTGGTTTTCTCGGTTAATTTGCCTAATAGTGTAGGCTCGCCCTTCCCCGCTAGGTAAAAACACTTTCACCCATGCAGCGGGAGTTTCCACATCCTCGGTACGTAAGAAGCTCTCCAATGCCGCACCACCTACGGTAATACGTTGCATATGGGGAGTCAGGTGTTTTACCGCGACCACCTCGGCTTCAACGCGAGGAATGATGGGTTTAACCATGTCATCCATCGCTCACTCCTTCATAAAAACAAATATGAGTAATTGCTCAGCCCCTCTATAATATAAGCCTTTACTCGCATTTAATACTCGCATTCCTCTACGTGCATGAAAAGCCCATTACAGCCTAGAAAGTCCCCACGACAAGCACGCTCCAAAGCGCTGGTTACCGCCATTCTGGACGCCACCGCTCAGGTTTTGGTAGAACGCGGCTATGCAGGCACGAGCACAAACTTAATAGCCGCTCGCGCAGGGGTAAGCATTGGCTCGGTTTACCAATACTTTCCTAACAAAGATTCCTTAATTGCCGCATTACGAGAAAGGCATGCGACAGACTTATATGACACGCTAGAGTCGGTACTTTCTAGTCGTAACCCACAAACTTTAGACGAAAAGCTAGCGGCCATCGTGCACGGCTGGATGATTGCGCATCAACTAGAGCCTGATCTGCACCGTGTGGTAGAACAAGAGTTTCCTTTCTTCGAGCGGGCTAATCATGACGAGCTGCCTATTTATCGCAGCATTGTGGAGCGTGTGCGCCAGCTACTGGAAGAGCATCGCGAGCACTTGCTGCCCGATGACTTAGACCTTGCTACATGGATGGTGCTGCAAACCATAGAATCCTTGATTCATGCTGCCACCACTACCACGCCGTTGCCGCCCCACGCCCCTACTGCCATAGAACAGCAGATCGTCAATTTATTAGTCCGATACTTACAAGTCCAAGCTGTGCCAGTGGCTGCCACATAACGCCTTATCTGGCAGCCATGTGGCGCTACGGCGTAGAGGACGTTTTTTTTATTTGCTGCTGGATAATCTGCAGTGCCCGTTCTGAGGATGCAATAAATACCAGTTGCGTCATTGCTGGAGGCGGATCACAAGGCGTTAACCTGCATTGCCCACCGGTATAGTGCAACACATAAGCTTTGCCATCTTGCTCATCAATAAGCCGCCCTTTCACCCTATACAATACGGCAGCCCACTCCTCTAAGCACTCTAACAAGGATGACAACACAATAGGTTGGCGACTTTCTATGGTGCAACTATGCCACCCTCCAGCTTGCAGTGGCGTCGGTGTGATAGCCGCAGAAAAAGCTATCTCGTCAGAGGCTGTGTGCGTGTCGTAATGCAATACGGCCTCACTGGTTTTCAAGACCGTTTCCAATGCGGCGGGCAAACATTCGCGATCTGCATATCTATTCAACACCAACTGCGTGGCGCTTTGTATTTGCTGACGCCACACCGTATTAACCTGTGAGTCTTCGCTGTAACGCTGCGCTTGTGAGACATCCACAAAACACCAGATATCTTGCAAGCGCAACCTAGACGACACACGTACCATGTCAGCCACTCGCCCCGCGTTGGCCACGCCACTCACTTCCATATACAGAGCGCCAGGCGCAGGCTGCATACGGCTGATTTCGGCTAGTTTTTCAGCCATACTGCCCCCCAAGGTGCAGCATACACAGCCGTTATTTAGACGCACAATTTTATCGTCTTGATAAGCAATCAGCGATGCATCAATATTGATCTGCCCAAAATCATTCACCACCACCAAACTGTTATCCGGTACACCCTCTTGCAGTAGGCGGTTTAACCAGGTGGTTTTACCCGCCCCCAAGAAACCGGTCAGAATGATGGTGGGTATAGTGTCACGCAGTGATGTTCTCATGCACGCGCCCTCCTACTACCGTCGCTCGCACCTGCATGTCTGGCAATGCATCTGCATCGCTATCAAACAGGTCATGATCCAACACCACCATATCGGCATATTTACCTACTTCTAAACTGCCCACTTTGTCATCCATACGCAAGGTATAGGCTGCACCTAATGTGGCCGCATACAGGGCTTGCTCCATCGTTAGGCCTTCATGTGCCCCCAGCTTATGACCGCTTGCAGTATGTCTGCGTATGGCACACCACATGGAAAACAATGGCCCTAACGGTGTGACCGGTGCATCGGAGTGCATGGCGACTGGGATGCCCAACTCTAACGCCGAACGTAATGGCTGCATGCGGCGGCTACGGCTATAGCCCAGCGTTTTACTGCGGTGTACATCACCCCAGTAATAGATGTGATTCACAAACATGTTCAAACACACACCTAATTTGGCTGCTCTACGCATTTGCGCTTGGCTAATAAACTGGCAGTGCTGCAAGGTATGACGATGATCAGCTCGATACCACAGCGTTTGAGCCTCTTCAATAGCATCCAAAATCAGCTCTACAGCTTCGTCACCATTGGTATGTATATGCAGTTGCAAACCAGACTGGTGGTAATCCAGCACCATCTGCTG
>SRSN01000057.1 GCA_004791645.1 Alcaligenaceae bacterium 429 | reverse complement strand
GATATAGACAGTCTGAAAAAGCTGCCTATTATTGTGACGGCTCAAGGTGGGGACTACACCAAAGAGGTGTATGGCAAATTGCGCGCAGCTGGCTGGACTGGCGTTTGGATTGACGCTGCCAGCTCATTGCGTATGGACGATAACTCCATCATCGTGCTTGACCCAGTAAACCGCGACGTTATCGACGCTGGTCTGGCTAAAGGCGTGAAGCAGTTTATCGGCGGTAACTGTACAGTTAGCTGCATGCTGATGGGTTTGGGTGGTTTGTTCAAACACAACTTGGTAGAGTGGATGACCTCCATGACTTACCAAGCAGCTTCTGGCGGCGGCGCACAACATATGCGCGAATTGCTGACTCAGTTCGGCGACTTAAACGCAGCCGTTAAAGCGCAATTAGATGATCCTGCATCGGCTATTTTGGATATCGATCGCGGTATTTTGCAAAAGCAAAAAGATCCTAGCCTGAGCAGCGTGCAGTTTGGCGTACCGCTGGGCGGTAGCCTGATTCCTTGGATCGACTCCGATCTGGGTGATGGTATGTCCCGCGAAGAATGGAAAGGCGGCGTAGAAACCAACAAAATTTTGGGTCGTCAGGGCCAAGATCACGTGGTAGTAGACGGTCTGTGTGTGCGTATTGGTGCATTGCGTTGCCACAGCCAAGCGCTGACCATCAAGCTGCGCAAAGACGTACCGTTGGATGAAATCAATGAAATCATCGCTAACACTAGCGACTGGTCCAAACTGATTCCAAACGAAAAACAAGCCACTATGGAGCAACTGACTCCTATCGCTGTGACTGGTACGATGGACATTCCAGTTGGTCGTGTGCGCAAACTGGGTATGGGTCCTGAGTACATCAGCGCTTTCACCGTAGGCGATCAATTGTTGTGGGGTGCTGCAGAGCCGCTGCGCCGCATGCTGATGATCACCTTAGGGGAACTGTAAATGAACACTAGCCGTGTATCGTTGCGTACTGTAAGTTCTCTTGCATTGGCATCAATGACGGCTTTGGCTTCGCATTCAGTGTATGCGGTAGAGGTGGGCAGGGCCCGCCTCTTATCGCAACCGGCGCAGCCGCTGGTGTTAAGTGTGGCGTTACGAGATTGGAAGCCAGACGAAACGCTCAGCATACAGTTTCCTGATCGGGAACAATGGCAGCAGGCGGGGTTAACCCCGCCCGTTGCGTTAGAGGGATGGCAGATCGAACTGCAGCCGGGAAAGTCGCAAATTATTTTGCGTAGCCCACAAGCGGTAGACGCCAAAGTCATCGACGTTTTATTGGATATCCAGTCGTCATCTGGTTTGCAGCGCCACCAAGTGAGTGTGGTTAATGCTGCCAAAGTAGCTGAGTCCTTACAGTTGCCTAGTACAACAGCGTCAACTAGCAGTAGTTACGGTACTCGTAGTCTAACGGCTGCTTCAAGCAGTACAGATAGCTACAAGGTGCGTACAGGTGACAACTTAAGCAGCATTGCGGCTAAGCGTACACCAGAAGGCGTCAGTACTTACCAATACATGGCGGCGCTGTTAGCGGCTAATCCTGATGCGTTTCAGCATGGCAACATGAACTTGCTGCGAGCAGGTAGTACGCTTAACGCGCCTACAGCCGATCAACTGCAAGCTTATAGTGATACTGAGGCCCGTAAACTGTTTGCAGAGCAAGCAGATTGGTACGCTCAATACAAACGTGGTTTGGCTGACCATAAATCGCCTGCGTTAGTGGCAGAAGAGGCCACTACGGGTCATGCTCGCCCTCAAGAGGTAGCTGCCCCTACCGAGCTACCAGCTAAGGGCGACACCTTAACGCTCAGCACTGAGTCATGGGCAGATAGCGTTAAACAAGATCAAAGCGTGGCTACCGTACAAGCATTGCGTGACGCCAGCGAGAATGTAGAACAATTAGAAGAAAATGTACGCCAGCTTTCTTCAGCGTTGCGCGAACAAGAGGCCGCTGCGGCCGCACCGCAGAAGTCTGGAGCAGCTACTGGTGAAGCAGGGCAGCGTGATATGCCTGATAACACCGATGGCAAGCAGGTACAACATAGTGCATCATCAAGCACTACGAATGAAGAGGCAACACAACGTAGCACATCAAGCACAGCTGACGCTCAGGGAGCAGAGCATAGTGCGCTAAGCACTGCTGGTGGTGAGGCAGACAAAAACGACGCCGCGCCTGCCGCTGGCAATGCAGCAGGGCAGGCAGCACAGAACACATCAACAACCACTGATACGGGTAGTACTTTGTCTTGGATTCAAGAGCATTTGCTCATTGTGATGTCAGCGCTGCTGGCATTGATTGTCATTATTACTGTTTGGGTTTTACGTCGCGCTAATAATAGTCGCGCCGAAGTTGACTCTCCCGCTCCGGTTACACCGGAAATGGTGCGTGAGAAGCTAGAAAAAATTAATCTAGATTTAGATGTGCCACCGTCAGATGAGCCCACGCCTTCGGAGCGTAAGCCTTCATGAATCGTGTAGCACTAGGTATTTGCTATGACGGTAGTGCATGGTATGGATGGCAGCGTCAACCTGTACTGCCATCAGTGCAGTCGGAATTAGAAAACGCATTATTGAAGTTTGTAGGGCAGCCGGTTGCCGTTTGCTGTGCGGGCAGAACGGATAGAGGTGTGCATGCGCTCAACCAAGTGGTGCATCTGGATCCTCCTGTAAAGCGCTCCGCTCAAGCGTGGGTAAGTGGTTTAAATGCCTTCTTACCTAGCTCTATTTCTGTGCAGTGGGCGCAAGAGGTGGATGACACTTTTCATGCGCGCTTTTCTGCCAGACAACGTACGTATTTTTATGTGTTGCGTGAAGCCAATGTACGCTCTCCCTTGCTTGATGGGAAAGTAGGCTGGGTATTTCGCCCATTGGACCTTGAACGCATGCGTCGTGCCGCAGAACATTTTGTGGGCACACATGATTTTAGTAGTTTTAGATCGACGGATTGCCAGGCCAAAAGCCCGGTAAGAGAGATACACGCCATCGACATACAAAAGTCCGGCAGTTTCTACGTATTCCGTTTTGTGGCCAATGCGTTTCTCCATCATATGGTTCGTAATTTGATGGGAACTTTGCTCTACGCGGGCTATGGCCGCCTCGATGCTTCCGACATACCGACTCTGATCGAGCGGCGTGATCGGCAGTATGCTCCTCCTACGTTTGCACCAGACGGGCTATACCTAGCTGGCGTAAAGTACGAAGAGGCGGTACAACTGCCAATGCAGGATCCATTGACGTTGTTCCAGCAGCATTTGGGGCCATGGATAATCCCAGCGCGACCTGAGCCTGAAGACCCAGGTGTCGCATGATTAATCGTGGTGAATGGTAGGGACTTTCATCATCATTACGAGGTGGGTGTAGCCGCTTGAGATCCACTCTGGCTTATTCACCATCATTATTTTTATGACATTGTTATTACGTCTATCGCAGCTGATCGACCGCCTGAATACGGTGGTGGGGAAATCGGTTGCTTGGCTCACACTGCTGGTGGTACTGGTTAGTGCGGGCAACGCCATTGTGCGTAAAGTGTTTGGCGTCAGTTCCAATGCGTGGTTGGAGCTGCAATGGTATTTGTTTGGCGCTATCTTTTTGCTAGCGGCAGGCTATACCTACTTGCTTAATGAACACGTGCGTGTAGATGTGCTGGCTCAGCGCTTCTCTCGCAAAACACAAGTGTACATAGAAATATTTGGCATTCTGTTCTTCTTGTTGCCGGCATGTATCTTGGTGTTCTGGTTAGCGATCCCTTATTTCTGGCAGTCTTACGAAACCATGGAGTTATCCTCCAATACGGGTGGTTTAATTCGTTGGCCAGTAAAACTGTTGATTCCCATAGGCTTTGCACTATTAATTTTATCCGGGGTGTCGCGCCTGATTCGCTTGTTCGGCTTTTTGGCTGGCAAGTGTGCGGATCCTCTGGCTGCGCCTAAAGTGGCAGAGGCCGAGCTGGAAATTGCTGAAGACATTCGCAAAGTGGCAGAAGAAAACGACAGACGCCAGCTTGAGCGACTACAACAAAAACAGAATAGGAATTGATCATGATGGAATTTGTCGTGGCAAACATTGCACCCATCATGTTTGTCAATTTGATTGTCTTTTTGCTGTTGGGTTTCCCCGTAGCGTTTACGCTAGCAGCAACGGGCGTGTTGTACGGTTTATTCGCGATTGAACTGAACTTGATGCAGCCAGCGCTGTTCCAAGCGCTACCGCAGCGTATTTTCGGTATTGTGGCGAATGACACCTTACTAGCTGTGCCATTTTTCACCTTGATGGGCTTGATCCTTGAGCGCTCGGGTATGGCGGAAGACTTGCTAGACACCATTGGCCAATTGTTTGGCCCATTGCGAGGTGGTTTAGCCATTGCTGTGGTACTGGTAGGCGCCATGTTGGCAGCTACTACCGGGGTGATTTCTGCGTCTGTGATTTCCATGGGCTTGATCTCGCTACCCATCATGTTGCGCTACGGCTATGACCGTCGATTAGCAACAGGGGTGATTGCAGCCTCGGGTACGTTGTCGCAGATTATTCCGCCTTCTATCGTACTGATTATTTTGGCTGACCAGTTGGGTCGCTCGATCGGCGATATGTACCGTGGCGCGATGTTGCCAGGTTTGCTCTTGGCACTGTCCTACATTTTGTACGTAGTCATAGTTGCCCTTGTGCGACCAAGCAAAGTGCCTGCATTGCCAGAAGAGGCTCGTGTTTACATAGAGCCTAATGGTTCGCGTGGGTTGAAGTCATTGTTGGTGTTAACCATTGTGGCTGCTTTGGCCGCGCACTTTGGCTCTATGCACTATTTCAGTACACACCCTAGCATTCCTATTGATGAACACGTAGTGATCATCATGATGCTGTGGGGGGCTACCGCTTGGATCATTGCGATTCTGAATCGCGTGCTGAAACTGAACATGCTGTCGCAAATAGCTGAGCGCGTCACTTTTGTGATGATTCCGCCGCTGTTCCTGATCTTCTTAGTGCTGGGTACCATCTTTATTGGTGTAGCCACACCAACAGAGGGTGGGGCGATGGGGGCTGTGGGCGCTATCTTGATGGCTGTCTCTCGCCGCCGTTTGTCATGGACCCAACTGAAGCAAGCAATGACCGCGACTACACAGCTTTCCTGCTTTGTAGTGTTCATCTTGGTGGGTTCTACCATCTTTACTCTGAGCTTCCGTGGTATTAACGGCGACTTGTGGGTAGAAAGCTTGCTAATTGATCTGCCTGGCGGTGAGTGGGGCTTCCTGATCTTCGTTAGCGTGTTCACCTTCTTGCTGGCGTTCTTCCTAGACTTCTTTGAGTTGGCCTTTATTATCGTGCCTCTCTTGGGGCCGGTTGCCGATAAGATGGGCATTGACCTGATTTGGTTTGGTGTGTTGTTGGCCGTGAATATGCAAACGTCCTTCATGCATCCGCCGTTTGGCTTTGCGTTGTTCTTCTTGCGTTCAGTGGCACCCAAAGAGGATTACACCGATACAGTGACAGGGCAGCGTATTGCTAAAGTGACTACGGGCGATATTTATTGGGGCTCGGTGCCATTCATCATGATTCAAGTCACGATGATCGTAGTGGTGTTGGTGTTCCCAGGTATTGTCACGCACTATAAAGGCAATGAAGTGAAGATTGATGAGTCTACTATCGAGTTTGGTGTAGACGACGTTTATGGCTCGGACTCTTACGGCGACCCGTTTGGTTCCGATGCTGGTAATGCATTTCAGTAACTAGTGGTTTAACAAATGAGTATGGGCAAAATACGGGTGAAAATGTGCGGTTTCACCCGTGCAGAAGATATCACCGCTGCGGTAGAACAAGGGGCAGATGCCTTGGGTTTTGTGTTCTACCCGCCAAGTAAGCGTTTTGTGAGCCTAGAGCAGGCAGTGGCGCTGCGTCGTCACGTGCCAGCTTTTGTTTCGCTGGTCGCATTATTTGTGAATCCAGAACCGCGCTATGTGAAAGATGTTCTGAAAGCGGTGCGCCCTAACTTATTGCAATTCCACGGTGATGAAAGCGTTGCCTTTTGTGAGTCCTTTGACCACCCCTACCTGAAAGCATTCAGGGTAGGGGGGCCACACAGCGACAGTGCTCGTGCGGTGTGGGAGCAGTGCAAAGACTACCAAAGTGCCAGTGGCTGGTTATTTGATAGCTTCAGCCCAGCCTACGGTGGTACGGGTGTACGCTTTGATACAGCGTTGCTAAATGAGGTACATCAACAGCCTATGGCACGCCCTGTGATCTTAGCCGGTGGTTTAGATGCGCTGAACGTAGGCGCCGCCATTCAACAGGTACGTCCTTTTGCTGTTGATGTTAGCTCAGGCGTAGAGCAGGCTCCTGGCGAGAAATCCAGTCTGCGCATGCAAGCCTTTATGCAGCAATGCAACCTTTACGGTTAATAGGGGTCTGACCCTGTTGCACTAAAGGTTTACGTGAGCAGGAAATGAACTCTATAACAATTGGCCCCTTTGCATTAAGCACTCCTCTTTTCATTGTCTTGTTGACGCTGCTCTGTGCAGTGGCGTTGGCATGGCTGCTTGAAAAAAAGTACACCATCAAAGTCGAATCGAGACTCTGGCTGACCGCCATAGCGGGGCTAGTGGTGGCGCGCGTGGTATTCGTTGCCCAATACTGGGAACAATATCAAATAAATCTGTTAGGTATGCTGGATATACGGGATGGCGGTTTTTCGGTTGCTGCTGGACTGATCGCTGCCGCTGCCATGGCCTTATACCTAGGCTATAAAAGTGTAGGATTACAGCGCACGGCGTTCGTCTTAAGTCTGATGACGGCGGTGGTGGTTGGTGGTAGTACATTCCTGTGGTTGGGCGTTTATAAGAAAGATGCGCAACCCCTGCCTTTGCAAACTCAGTTGCAAAACCCGTGGGCAGATTCGGTTGCAGAGCAAACTGTGACACTAGAAAATTTTAGTGGCCAACCCATGGTGATCAATTTATGGGCATCGTGGTGCCCACCGTGCAGACGTGAAATGCCCGTCTTTGAACAAGCGCAGAACGAGTATCCGCAGCTCATATTTATCTATGCGAACCAGCAAGAGCGTGCGGAAACGGTAGATGGGTTTTTGTCAGGGCAGCAGCTGAACTTGCAGCATGTGCTGTTAGATCAAGATGGTGATCTGGCGCGTTTTGCTCGCAGCAGGGGGCTTCCCACAACGTTGTTCGTGAACAGTGATGGCAGCGTACAAGCCATCCGTATGGGGGAAGTCTCCCGTGCGACGTTGACGCAGTATATAGAGCAGCTGCGTTAAGCAGCCGCTTCTTCTTTCTTCTTATGTTGAAGCGCGTAATGGTTGGCCATTACGGCACAAGCCATTAACTGCAACTGGTGGAAAATCAGCAGTGGTAGCAGCATAGGGCCAATGATGCTGGCGGAGAACAGTACTTGTGCCATGGGTACGCCTGTGGCCATACTTTTCTTGGATGCGCAAAACACAATAGTGATTTCATCGGCCAAGTTAAAGTTCAGGCGTCTGGCGATCAATTGGGTTGCATATAAAATTGCAAACAATAGCACCAAGCACACAACCGTTAGGGCAACCAGCGACATTGGGTGTACTTCTGCCCACAAACCACCGACTACCGAGGCGCTAAATGCGGTGTACACCACCAGCAAAATAGAGCCTTGATCAATATTTTTGAGCCAGTTCTGATTGCGTGTCACCCAGTGGCCAATGAAAGGACGCATCAAATGACCGACCACAAACGGCAGCAGAATTTGCAGGCTGATTTTGACTACCGTGTCGGTCATGTCAATTTCAACATCCGTTTCTAGCAGCAGTTTCAACAGTAGCGGCGTCAGCAAAATGGCAATGATGCTAGAGGCCGATGAACTACATATGGCGGCAGGTACGTTACCTTTGGCTATAGAGGTAAAGGCAATAGCTGATTGCACTGTACCTGGTAGCACGCAGAGGTACAGTATCCCCGCCGCAAGTTGTAGACCTAGTAATGGCACTAAAAGGGGTTGTGCCGCCCAGCCTATCAGCGGGAATAGCAGGAAAGTGCAGCTAAAGACCACCGCGTGCAAACGCCAGTGCGTGGCACCCGCAATAATGGCTTCGCGGGAAAGCTTGGCACCGTGCATGAAAAACAGCAGTGCAATCGCGGCATTAGTGAGCCAATCAAAAAACACAGCGCCTTGCCCATGAGCAGGGAAGACGCTGGCTAGTACAACGACGGCTATAAGGATGAGGGTGAAGTTGTCAAATAGAAGGCGTAGTCTCGATAACATGTGAATGCTTGTGGTTTTTATTCATGGTACGTACTACTGTAGCATTATTTGACTAGCGGGCTAATGCGTTACACTTAAGGATGATAAATACTTCTTCTATTGGATTGCACTATGCCTTCTTTTGACGTTGTCTCAGAGGTAGACAAACAAGAGCTGAAAAACGCCGTGGATCAGGCTAACCGTGAATTGGTAAACCGTTTTGATTTCAAAGGCACGAATGCTCGTTTTGAACTGGACGAATATGTGGTGACACAATACGCGCCCAGCACCTTCCAGCTAACACAAATGATGCCTATATTGCGTGCACGTATTGCCGCACGAAATATTGATGTGCGTTGTTTGGAAGCGGCTGATCCGTTGGAAAACGTAGCCGAAGCTCGCCAAGCGATTACGGTTAAACAGGGTATCGACCAGCCCACATCCAAAAAATTGATTGCAGCCATCAAAGCTGCCAAAATCAAAGTGGAAGCCCAAATTCAAGGCGAAAAACTGCGTGTGACTGGCAAGAAGCGAGACGACCTGCAACAGGCCATCGCTTTGCTAAAACAAAGCGATGTAGAGCTGCCGTTGCAGTTTGAAAACTTCCGTGATTAAGGGGTTGCGCCTTTAGGGGCGTAATCTATAGCCAGTACGGAAAATCTGGGCAATGACGGCGACACACAACAACATGAATAAGCAGGTCATGCCCAGGCTTAATGCCACATTCACATCGGCCACACCATAAAAACTCCATCTGAATCCACTCACCAAATACAGTACGGGATTCAGTAGGCTGACGTTTTGCCAAAAGCTAGGCAGCATATCTACGGTATAGAAACTACCCCCTAAGAAAGTCAGCGGGGTAATAATCAACATAGGTACCAGTTGCAGCTTTTCAAAGTTATCTGCCCATAAACCCACAATAAAGCCCAATAGACTGAAGGTCATGGCGGTGAGCAGTAAGAAAGCAACCATCCAAAATGGGTGTTCTACATGAAAAGGCACGAATATCTTGGCGGTAATCAAAATGATGGTGGCCAATATAATAGACTTAGTTGCTGCAGCTCCTACAAAGCCTAATGTGATTTCTGTGTAAGACACAGGTGCAGACAGAATCTCATAAATGGTGCGAGAGAATCGGGGGAAATAAATCCCGAATGAGGCATTGGATACGCTATGCGTTAGTACCGATAGCATCACTAAGCCTGGCACAATAAATGAGCCGTAACTCACACCTTGTACTTCATGTATGCGGGGGCCAATGGCGGCCCCAAACACCACAAAATACAGGGCGGTAGAAATGACCGGAGCAATAATGCTTTGCAGCAACGTGCGCCTAGTACGTGCCATTTCAAACTTATAAATAGCGAATAAAGCACGCAGATTCATGCCGGTTTCTCCATGAGACTGACAAAGATTTCTTCTAGTGAGCTGCGATGTGTGTCTATATCCTGAACAGGGATATGGTGCAGTTCTATGGCCTTGAGAATGTTGGCGATACTGAGGTTGGCGTCATCAGTTTTGTAGTGGTACAGCAAAGCCATACCGTCTTCTGCTAAGACCAAACCTAAATCGGCTAGGTCATCAGGTAGGGCAGTAATAGGGCTTTGCAGTTGCAGGCGCATGGTTTTCTCGCCAAATTTCTGCATTAACTGCTGTTTGTTTTCTACCAGTAGTAGTTTGCCACCTTGAATAATGCCTACCCGGTCAGCCAGTTCTTCGGCTTCTTCAATATAGTGGGTAGTCAAAATAATGGTGACGCCCTGATCACGTAGTTGGCGTACCAGTTCCCACATGTCTTGCCGTAGGCTCACGTCTACGCCAGCGGTAGGCTCATCCAAGAATAAAATAGCGGGTTCGTGGGAAAGCGCTTTGGCGATTAACACGCGGCGCTTCATGCCACCCGATAACGCAATTTGCGGGCTTAGGCGTTTTTCCCAAAGGCTTAAGCTTTTGAGTATTTTTTCTACCAGAGCAGGGTCGGGGGCTTTACCAAATAGGCCACGGCTAAAGCTCACGCTGTTCAACACATTTTCAAAGCTTTCAGCGCCAATCTCTTGAGGAACTAAGCCTATGCGTGAACGCGCTTGACGGTATTGTCGCTTGTAGTCAAAACCGTCAATGGTCACAGATCCGTGACTGGCGTTTACCAGTCCGCATATAATGCTGATTAGGGTGGTTTTGCCGGCACCGTTTGGGCCTAGCAAGGCAAAAATTTCGCCTCGTTGTATGTTTAGGCTGACATTATCCAGCGCTTGAAAGCCATTGGCGTAACGCTTGGATAAACCGTCAATCTGTATCACAGTAGGGTCTGATGTGTTCATGGTATGTGACATGAGGGTGAACACCAAAAATGGGAATGGCCTCTAGTATACGTGCCCCGCACACGATACGACGCAGTAGCAAAGTCGTGATTGGGGATTTGGCTGATTAGGTAAGGTGGGAAACGGGTGGATCTGCAAAACTTCGGAGCTGAAGCTGAGCAACGCTATATGGATAGGGCGCTAGAGCTGGCTATGCAGGCTTGGGCGTGCGGAGAGGTGCCCGTAGGTGCTGTCGTTGTAGATATACAAGGGCAAATCATTGGTGAAGGGTATAATCGTACAATTACCACGCCAGACCCCACCGCACACGCCGAAGTGGTGGCATTGCGGGCAGCAGCGAGTAAGGTAGGTAATTACCGTTTGCCAGGTGCTAGCGTATATGTCACCTTAGAGCCCTGTGTGATGTGTATGGGGGCGATGTTGCATGCACGAGTAGGCCGCGTGGTATTTGCGGCTACAGACCCTAAAACGGGAGCGTGTGGCAGCGTGTTGTGTTTGCAGCAGCATACCCAGTTGAATCATCAAACCATTGTTGAGCAAGGTCTGCGAGAAACCGAAGCAGCCGATTTGCTACGCCGTTTCTTTAAAGAGCGACGTGCTCAACAAAAAGCACAACGCAAGTCGTGCGACAGCGAAAGTCCTACAGATAGCGAAAACGTCTAAATCTGCTTATAGATGCGCCTTGCCTGTGAAGGCTGGATGGGTGCACTATCTTGTTTCAGTTAAATTTGTGTGAGTCAGCCAAACCATGAGCCAGCAGCATCACCATTCTTGTACCTGCAGTGACCATCATCATGAACACGATGCGGTATATGTGATTTCACCCTCTAGTGCGGTGAAAGAGTCGGTTCAGTTAGAGCGTGCCACGCAATGCTTGAAAACACTGGGTTTTGAAACGGTGTTAGACCAAGACGCCTTGGCTCGTCACCAGCGTTTCGCCGGTACGGATGAACAACGCTTGGCAGCCATTGAGCGTTCTATACACGTAGAGCAGAACATTATTCTGGCCAGTCGCGGTGGTTACGGCATGTCCAGATTGCTGCCGTACATTAACTGGAAAGCCATTGCTGACAGCGGCAAACGCTATGTGGGGCACAGTGATTTCACGGCCTTTAACTTGGCGTTGTTGGCGCAAACTGGTGCGATCAGCTATGCAGGCCCGTGCGCTGCCTTTGATTTCGGTGCCGAAGAGGTAGACGATTTAACCGCCGATTTATTCGCGGAAACCATGCGTCACGAACTGGAAGTGCTGAGCTTTGAATCGTTTGGCTCAGATCCAGTCGATGAACGTGGTGTGTTATGGGGTGGGAATTTAGCCATGTTGTGCTCGTTGATGGGCACACCTTATTTCCCTAACGTGGAAAACGGCATTTTGTTTATTGAAGATGTGAGTGAACATCCATATCGCATTGAACGCATGCTAAGCCAGTTGCTGTATGCCGGCGTGTTGGATAAACAGCATGCCATCTTGTTGGGTAACTTTAGCCACTACAAACTAAGCGACGACGATAGAGGTTTTGATCTAGATGCCGTGGTTCAGTGGTTACGTGCCAACACTAAAACGCCAATTATTAACGGCTTACCCTATGGCCACACTGAAGTAAAAGCCACCTTGCCAGTAGGCAAGCAGGTGGGTGTGGCATGGGAAGACGACATGGCGTACTTATTGATAGACGAGCACGTTCACGACTAAACGTGTACTCGTTCGGGGAGTGTGTGGGGCTGTGCTTTGTCACAGCCCTTGCTACACTTGAAGGTTTTAGTTTTTAGCGAATTACAATAGCGTGATCTCCACTGCAAATCTCACCATCCAATTTGGTGCCAAACCTCTTTTTGAAAATGTGAACGTCAAGTTCGGCGGCGGTAACCGTTACGGCTTGATTGGTGCCAACGGTTCGGGCAAATCTACGTTCATGAAAATTATCGGCGGTGACTTGGAAGCCACTTCCGGTAACGTGACGCTGGATCCGGGCCTGCGTATGGGTAAACTGCGTCAGGATCAGTTTGCGTTTGAAGACCAACGCGTGTTGGATGTGGTCTTGATGGGGCACACAGAAATGTGGCGCGTCATGAGTGAGCGCGATGCCATTTATGCCGACCCTGAAGCCACTGAAGAAGACTACTTAAAAGCGGCTGATCTGGAAATCCAGTTTGCTGAGTTTGATGGTTACACGGCCGAGTCACGTGCCGGTGAACTGTTGCTAGGCTTGGAAATTCCCGTCGAGCAACACACGATGTTGATGTCACAAATCGCACCCGGCTGGAAGCTGCGTGTGTTGTTGGCTCAGGCATTGTTCTCCAACCCTGACGTGCTGCTGCTAGACGAACCTACCAACAACTTGGATATTCATACTATTCGTTGGTTGGAAGACGTACTGAACAGCTACCAAAGCACCATGATTATCATCAGTCACGACCGTCACTTCCTGAATCAGGTGTGTACGCACATGGCTGACTTGGATTACGGCGAACTGCGCGTTTACCCAGGTAACTACGATGATTACATGCTGGCATCTACCCAAGCACGTGAGCGTCAACTGAATGCCAATGCTAAAGCTAAAGAGCGTATTACTGACTTGCAAGACTTTGTGCGTCGATTCTCGGCGAACAAATCTAAAGCTAGACAGGCTACTGCTCGTATCAAGCAGATCGATAAGATTAAATCTGACACTGTGGAAGTGAAACCTTCTTCACGTCAGAACCCATACATTCGCTTTGAGCAAACCAAACCGTTGCACCGTTTGGCGGTGAAAACCGAACTGGTCAGCAAATCGTATGACCGTCCTATCGTGAATCGTTTGAACTTAGCCGTAGAGGCTGGTGAGCGTATTGCGATTGTGGGCGCGAATGGCGTGGGTAAAACCACATTGCTGCGACTGTTGGCTCAAGACTTGGCGGCAGATTCTGGTACCTTAACGTGGTCTGAAAACGCTGACATCGGTTACATGGCGCAGGACGTATCGGACCAGTTTGATACTGACGCTAACTTGTTCGATTGGTTGAGCGAGTTCCGTAAAGCTGGGGATGACGATCAAGCCATGCGTTCCGTTTTGGGGCGTTTGCTGTTCTCGGCAGATGAAATCAACAAGTCGGTCAACGTATTGTCTGGTGGTGAGAAAAACCGCTTAAGTTTTGGTCGCTTGATGCTAGGCAGACACAACGTATTGTTGATGGATGAGCCTACCAACCACTTGGATATGGAATCTATCGAGTCCTTGCAAATGGCGTTGGAAAAATACCCCGGCACCTTGATTGTGGTTTCTCATGACCGTGAGTTCGTGGGTGGCGTGGCACAACGTATTCTGGAAGTGATGCCAGACGGTAAGATCGAAGACTTCGTGGGTAACTACGACGACTACTTGACCTACCGCGGTTTGGATTCCTAACGGAGTGACTATGCTGTGCAGTTTGACAGGGGTGCATCAGTTTGAGGAAGACATCAAACGTAGCCGCTTTTTGGCTATAGCAGCCCCTGTTAACACAGTAGAAGATGCTATGCGTTTCTTAGAAGCGCATAGCGTACCGGATGCTACACACAACTGCTGGGCCTACAAAATAGGCAATAACTACCGTTTTAACGACGATGGTGAGCCCGGTGGTACAGCAGGGAAACCTATTTTACAGGCCATAGAGGGGCAGCAGTGCGACGAAGTCGTGGTGCTAGTGATTCGCTGGTTTGGCGGTGTAAAGCTTGGCACAGGTGGTTTGGTGCGGGCCTATGGGGGTGTCGCGGCGCAATGCTTGCGACTGGCAGAGAAGCGCGAAATTATCGCCTTGGCCGAAATAGATTGCACCTGTAGCTTTAGTGATATGGCCTTAGTGCGTTCAAGATTTGAGCAGCACAGTGTGCAAGTCGTGACAGAAGATTTTGATGCCGAAGGTGTGGTGTGGCGCCTAGCCATACCCGTAGAAAACGTGTCTGAGTTCGAAAACTCCTTCACCAATATGACGCGTGGGCAAGGTTTTTTTGAAAAAGTTAAAGCACCTGAAGACGAAAAATAATTAAACACTGTAGGGATAAAGGGTAAACCCCAATCAGTGAAAAAGGTGCAACCTCATTATACTCTCGGTTGTTTTTATTGCTGCGCATAATGCAGTGACAACATACGGCTGGCTTGTAGGAAGTGGGCAGCTTCTAAAAACACAAGCTTATTCAGATCAAGGAGACATAGTGAGTCAACAAAACGAGGCCACAGTAGCGTCAAAGGTTTCGCATAAACGCGTACTTATAGCGAGTTTAACGGGTAGTTCCATTGAGTGGTTTGACTACTTCTTGTATGCCACCACCGCTGGTTTGGTATTCAATAAAGTGTTCTTTCCTACCGTTGACCCAGTCGTTGGGTTGATGCTGGCATACCTGTCTTTTGCGCTCACATTTTTTATTCGCCCATTGGGTGGTTTCATTTTTGCGCACATCGGTGACCGTATCGGTCGTAAGCGTACGCTGGTAATCACCCTGTCATTGATGGGGGGTGCAACCGTAATGATTGGCTTGCTGCCCGGCTATGATGACATAGGTATATTGGCACCGATCTTGTTGATCGTTTTCCGCTTGATCCAAGGTTTGGGGATTGGTGGTGAGTGGGGCGGTGCGCTGTTGCTGGCCTATGAGTACGCGCCTAAAAACCGTAAAGGTTTATATGGCAGTGTGCCGCAAATGGGTGTGACCATCGGTATGTTGCTGGCTACGTTGGCCATGACGTTGATGAGTTTGCTGCCCGATGAAGACTTCTTGAAATGGGGCTGGCGTGTTCCATTTATCGCCAGTGCTGGTTTGGTGTTCTTGGGCTTGTGGATTCGTAACGGTATTGATGAAACACCAGCCTTCAAGAAAGCTAAAGAGAGCGGTGATATCTCTCGTATGCCTATTATGGAAACACTGACCACGCACCGCCGTGAAGTGTTGATCGCCATTGGTGCCAAAATTGTTGAAACGGCTCCGTTCTACATCTTCTCTACTTACGTAGTGAGCTACGCTACAGGCGCGTTGGATTTCAATCGCTTTGATGTGCTGAACGCCGTAACGATTGCTACCTTGGTAACCACTATCTGCATTCCGTTGATGGGTCTGTGCTCTGACTACGTGGGCCGTAAACGCTTGTTTATGCTGGGTGCAGCGGCAATGGGTCTGTATGCCTTCCCGTACTTCATGATGCTGGATAGCGGTAGCACCACTATGCTGTTGATTGCAACGGTAGTGGGCTTGGGCATTATCTGGGCACCTATTACTGCCGTATTGGGTACCATGTTCTCGGAAATTTTCTCAACACGTGTGCGCTACACAGGTATCACTTTGGGTTACCAGATTGGCGCAGCTTTGGCGGGTGGTACAGCACCACTGATCGCTACATGGTTGATGGATAAATACGATAACTCGTGGACACCTGTTGCGGTGTACATCGTATTGACAGCGGTAATTTCGCTGTTTGCGGTGGCAACCGTACGCGAACAAAAATCGCAGTAATATCAGGCTACTGTAGTGAATAAAAAAGCGGGGGCATTCCCCGCTTTTTTTGTGCGTAGAGAGTGCTAACGTCTGTGATGTAGCGCGTTAGCAGCACGCCGTACGCGGGCTTACTCCCACATCCGCATACCTGCTGGCACCGAATAACGTTGCCCGTCGTATTGCAACTTGCTGCGGCTGGTCGTGTTTTCTACCTCTTCCTCATTGCAGTCACCATTTTCATCTGCCTTGGCTTCAGAGCTATTACGTTTGGTGGTGATCAGAATATCGGCGCCTCTGTGCTGATTGGGTTTACCCACCGCTAAAGTGCGGGTTAGGCTAGAAAAGGTGCCGTTGCATATACCATCCCATTCGCCAGTGTGGCGTTCTACTTCAAGGTTAAGCAGCAGGGGGCGTAGCGTCGTGTCTTTTAAGTTAAATAACACGAAGCCAGTTTGGTAAAACGGGTTTACGCGCGAGGCGCCTCGGTGTAACATGCGCACCCCAAAGGCTAAGCGGCCTTCTACCAATCTATAAGGCGCAGTGTCTATGTCTAGCATGCTTAGACTAATAGCGTCATCGTCTATAAGGCCATCAATACGGTACTGCGCAACAGGGCTAAGGGTGTCATGGCGCAGTACGGCAACGACCAGGTCGCCGGTGGCATAGTGATCGCCTTCATCGGTAAGCAGCGGTAGCGCGACTAACAGGTGCTCGGGCTGTGCTGGCCATTGTCGGCATACCATCGCGTAGGGCGACATGCCTAGATAGCTATCGGTAGATAGTCTGGCGGTAGCTCCCTCTATTGAGAAATCTGTGTCCGAGACTTTTTCCGCTTGTGGGTAGAGGGCTCGTAGAATGCTTTCGGCTCGTTCACCGCATTCGTTGGATCGCTCTTGGGCGACTGCCACATTTGAAGCAACAAAGAGCGTGAGGGCGGCAACGGTTAGAGCAAGTAGACGAGGACGCATAAAGTGAGTTCCGTGTTCCAAAGTAAGCGCGAAAGGTGACGTGTCGTATGTGTTTTTGATCGATAGAATATTTGCAGCGATGCCTGACAATACCACGCCTTGCTATGGGTGTAGGTGGCTTGGAGTGGGGCGATTATTTGCTGCCCTTTTGTTGCAACGTAACCGAGGGGCGTACTCCAAACTGCCGTTGGTAATCGGCCGAGAATTGCCCTAAATGACAAAACCCTGTTTGCAGCGCCAGTTCAGTGACGGTTGCCGATTTAGGGTCTGCTTCTAGCAATAGCTGATGTATATGCTGCAAACGTTGTTGCTTCACATATTGCATGGGGCTAAGCCCTACAAAGCTTTTGAAGCCACTGTATAGGCTACTGTTGCTAATCTCAGCGGCGGTGGCTATTTGGCTAATAGTGAGTGCCGCACTTAAATTCTGCGCTACATAATCTTTGGCTTTCTTGATGGCATGTGGGGTGATCGTGGCTGTTAGTTGTAGGGGTTGGTTATGTGGCCATAGGTCTAGCAGGGTAGCCAAAAAGGTTTCTTCTAAACGCTGTCGTGCTTCGGGGCGATCAAATAAAACCCCCTCGGAGGCTTCAGAAAACTGCCACTGCAACATATGCCAAAGACTGTACCCAGCCTCTTTCTGCAAAGAAAGCAGCGGGGCGAATTGCAGTAAACCTTGTAGGGGGCGTTGGTAATGTTGCTGAAAAAACTGTTCTAAGCTGTGCCGGTTAATGCGCACAAACAGCTTGTTGGTGGTGTCGGTGTGCTGCATCGCAAACTCTTGCTCTGGGTTAATGATGGCAGCCACGGAGAGGTCATAGTCTAGATGCTGGTTATGTAGGTGTAGCTGCTCTTTGCCATGCACCGGTAGTTGTAGCAAATAGAAGTCTTGTAAGGGCTGGGGTGCAATGTGCACGGTTGTGCCATAGCGTAAACGCCCAAAGCCTAAGTGAGTGCCAGGCCGATAATAAAGTTCGGTGTTCAGTGAGTGTTTAGGGTTGCGTAGATGCAGTTGGTGGGGGCACAGTACCTGAGCAATGTGCGACTGCACTTGCTCGGGGTCTGTGGAGCGTAATTGCTGATGGCGTTCAAGAGCGTACTGCATGATGAGCCCCACCCGTAATGGATAAATTATTATAG
>SRSN01000056.1 GCA_004791645.1 Alcaligenaceae bacterium 429 | reverse complement strand
GTTTCCGACGCACTGAACTTGATCAAAGAAACGGCAACTGCCAAATTTGATGAGTCTGTAGACGTTGCTGTTCAGCTGGGTATTGACCCTCGTAAATCCGACCAATTGGTTCGTGGCTCCGTAGTTCTGCCAGCCGGTACAGGTAAAAGCGTGCGTGTAGCCGTTTTTGCACAAGGCGAGAAAGCTGAAGAAGCTCGTGCAGCTGGTGCTGAAATCGTTGGTATGGAAGATTTGGCTGAGCAAATTAAAGCTGGCCAAATGGACTTCGACGTAGTTATTGCTTCCCCAGACACAATGCGTATCGTTGGTACGCTGGGTCAAGTATTGGGCCCACGTGGTCTGATGCCTAACCCACGTGTTGGTACAGTAACTCCTGACGTTGCTACAGCTGTGAAAAACGCTAAAGCTGGTCAGATCCAATACCGTACAGACAAAGCAGGTATTATCCACGCAACAATTGGCCGTGCCTCTTTTGACACAGCTAAATTGCAGGAAAACCTGGTAGCTTTGGTTGACGCGCTGAACAAAGCTCGTCCAGCCGCAGCTAAAGGTGTGTACATGCGTAAAGTAGCCGTTTCGTCCACAATGGGCGGCGGTGCACGCGTAGATATCGCTACTCTGCAAGCTTAATCGCTAGCAGAAAAGCAAAACAGAACTTTGGGCGTAGCTGGCTGATATAGCAGCTACTGCTGTCAAAGACCGTTGGAGGCTTTGTGCAACTGCGTTGTGCAACCTTAATCGGGATTATCCCATCCAACGTAGACGGCGCCCGCGGAAGAATTTCTACTTCAGAAACTCGACCAGGTGCGCCGCATTCGGTTGATGTCCCGGAGAAGTCCGGACATCTTTATAGGAGTGTTCAAACCGTGAGTCTCAATCGTGAAGAGAAAGCGGTAGTTATCGAAGATGTCGCTGCTCAAGTAGCACAGGCACAATCGATCATTATCGCTGAGTATCGTGGTCTGGACGTCGCTTCCGTTACCGTATTGCGCAAAAAAGCGCGTGAGTCGGGCGTGTATCTGCGTGTTTTGAAAAACACGTTAGTTCGCCGTGCATTGGTAGACACATCTTTCCAAGATATGTCTAGCCAACTGGTAGGTCCTCTGATGTACGCCATCAGTGCTGATCCAGTTGCAGCGGCAAAAGTCATGTCAGATTTCGCTAAAACTAACGACGCGTTGGTCATCAAAGGCGGTGCTATGCCTAATAGCCTGCTGGATGTTAACGGCGTTAAAGCATTGGCAACAATGCCTTCTCGCGAAGAGTTGTTGGCGAAACTGCTTGGCACGATGCAAGCACCTGTCACGCAATTTGTGCGTACGCTTAATGAAGTTCCAACTAAGTTCGCACGTGCCCTGGCGGCCGTACGCGATCAGAAAGAAGCTGCATAATTGCGCTACTTTCCTTAGGGAATTTTGTTGTATCGGACGATACCCAAACCTGGCATTTATATCTAATATCTGGAGTTGAAACATGGCTACTAAAGCTGAAATCCTCGATGCAGTTGCAAACATGACTGTTCTCGAGTTGTCCGAACTGATCAAGGACATGGAAGAGAAATTTGGTGTATCCGCTGCTGCTGCTGCTGTTGCAGTTGCTGCTCCTGCTGCTGCAGGTGGCGAAGCTGCTGCTGAACAAACAGAGTTCACAGTACACCTGAAAGAAGTTGGCGCAAACAAAGTTAGCGTTATTAAAGTTGTGCGTGAATTGACTGGCTTGGGCTTGAAAGAAGCTAAAGACCTGGTTGACGGCGCTCCTAAAGACGTTAAAGAAGGTCTGTCCAAAGCTGACGCTGAAGACGCCAAGAAAAAGCTTGAAGAAGCTGGTGCTGCAGTCGAACTTAAGTAAGACTTTAGTACATGCCCGGGAAGTGTCTTTTTTGCCTTCCCGGGCTTTCGCGTCTCTAGAAAACCTGTGATTTTAGTAAGCTAGTTTTATTACTTGAGTCAGGTTCTCTAGAGTCGTAAACCAGGGTCGTGGTTGACGGCCCGTGTAACCCTTGAGTCGGAGTGCTCATGCCTTATTCGTATACCGAAAAAAAGCGCATACGCAAGAGCTTCGCCAAACGTGAAGACGTACAGCAGGTTCCTTATTTGCTGGCGACCCAGCTACATTCTTTCAGAACGTTTCTTCAACGAGAAACAATTTCTTCTGAACGTAAGTCGGAAGGTCTGCAAGAAGCGTTTAATTCCATTTTCCCTATCGTAAGCCACAATGGCATGGCACGTCTGGAGTTCGTCAGCTACACGCTGGGTGAGCCCGTATTTGACGTGAAAGAGTGCCAAATGCGTGGTCTGACCTATGCATCGCCTTTGCGTGCCAAGGTACGACTGGTGATTATGGACCGCGAAGTTAGTAAACCCACAGTCAAAGAAGTTAAAGAGCAAGAAGTCTACATGGGCGAAATGCCTTTGATGACAGACAACGGCTCTTTTGTGATCAATGGTACTGAGCGTGTCATTGTATCGCAGCTACACCGTTCACCTGGGGTGTTTTTTGAGCATGATCGGGGCAAAACTCATAGCTCTGGTAAATTGCTTTTCTCAGCTCGTGTAATTCCTTACCGTGGTTCATGGTTGGATTTCGAGTTCGATCCAAAAGATATCCTGTTCTTCCGTATTGACCGTCGTCGTAAGATGCCTGTCAGTATCTTGCTGAAAGCTATCGGCATGACCCCTGAAGCCATCTTGGCTCACTTCTTCGAGTTCGATCACATCGAACTGTTGGGTGAAGGCGGTCGCTTGCAATTTGTGGCTAAGCACTGGCGTGGCGAAGTGGCGCGTTTCGACGTGACCGATCGCGATGGCAACGTTATTGTTGAAAAAGACAAACGTATCAATGCCCGTCACCTGCGTCAGCTGGAAGATGCCAAGATTGATTACATCTCCATTCCTGAAGATTACCTGCTGGGCCGCACTTTGGCCAAGAATGTGGTTAATCCAGAAACGGGTGAAATCATTGCTAAGGCAAACGACGAAATCACTGAAGGCATTTTGGCCGAAGCTCGCGATGCAAACATCCGTGAGCTGGAAACTCTGTACGTCAACGATTTGGATCAGGGCGGTTATATCTCCCTGACACTGCGTACTGACGACACAGCAGACCAGATGGCTGCGCGTGTGGCAATTTACCGCATGATGCGTCCTGGTGAGCCTCCAACCGAAGAAGCGGTTGAAGCGCTGTTCCAACGCCTGTTCTACAGCGACGAGACCTACGATTTGTCTCGCGTTGGCCGCATGAAAGTGAACAGCCGTTTGGGCCGTGGCGAAAGCATTGAAGGTCCACTCACACTGACCGACGAAGACATCGTAGACACCATCAAACTGTTGGTAGATCTGCGTAACGGTATTGGCCAGATCGATGATATCGATCACTTGGGTAACCGCCGTGTACGTTGTGTTGGTGAGTTGGCTGAAAACCAATTCCGTGCAGGTTTGGTACGTGTTGAGCGCGCCGTGAAAGAGCGTTTGGGTCAAGCTGAAAGCGAAAACCTGATGCCTCACGACTTGATCAACTCACGTCCTATCTCGGCAGCTGTGAAAGAGTTCTTTGGCTCTAGCCAGTTGTCCCAGTTTATGGACCAGACTAACCCGTTGTCAGAGATTACACACAAACGTCGTGTATCCGCTCTGGGGCCTGGTGGTCTGACTCGTGAACGTGCCGGCTTTGAAGTGCGTGACGTGCACCCGACTCATTACGGTCGTGTGTGCCCGATTGAAACGCCTGAAGGTCCAAACATTGGTCTGATTAACTCCATGGCGCTGTATGCGCGTCTGAACGAGTACGGTTTCCTTGAGACACCTTACCGTAAAGTTGTGGATTGTCAGGCTACCGACGAGATCGTGTATCTGTCGGCTATTGAAGAAAGCAACTACATCATCGCTCAGGCTAACTCCGAGTTAGATGACGATCACCGCTTTGTGGATGATCTGGTGGCATGTAGGGAAGCGGGCGAAACGCTGATGACTGCACCAGAAAACGTGCAGTACATGGACGTTGCTCCTTCACAGATCGTGTCCGTCGCTGCCTCGTTGATTCCGTTCCTAGAGCACGATGATGCTAACCGTGCGCTGATGGGTGCCAACATGCAACGTCAGGCTGTACCGTGCTTGCGTCCAGAGAAACCTCTGGTCGGTACTGGTATTGAGCGTACTGTTGCGGTTGACTCGGGTACTACCGTGATGGCCACTCGTGGCGGCTTGGTAGACTACGTGGATGCCGAGCGTGTGGTTATTCGTGTAAACGATGACGAAAACGTTGCTGGTGAAGTAGGTGTAGACATCTACAACCTGACTAAATACACACGTTCTAACCAGAACACCAACATTAACCAACGTCCTATCGTAAAACGTGGTGACGTAGTGGCTCGTGGTGACGTTCTGGCTGACGGTGCGTCTACAGACTTGGGTGAATTGGCTCTGGGTCAAAACATGAAGATCGCCTTCATGACCTGGAATGGTTACAACTTCGAGGATTCGATCTTGATCTCCGAGAAAGTTGTGGCTGATGATCGCTACACTTCGGTTCACATCGAAGAGTTGACGGTTGTTGCTCGTGACACCAAGCTGGGACCTGAAGATATCACTCGCGATATCAGCAACTTGTCCGAAGTTCAGCTGAACCGTCTGGATGATTCCGGTATTGTGTATATCGGCGCTGAAGTACGTGCAGATGACGTTCTGGTTGGTAAAGTAACGCCTAAAGGCGAAACTCAGCTGACACCAGAAGAAAAACTGCTGCGTGCGATTTTCGGTGAAAAAGCATCTGACGTGAAAGACACATCCCTGCGCGTGCCATCCGGCATGGTAGGTACTGTGATCGACGTTCAAGTGTTCACTCGTGAAGGTATTGAGCGCGATAAACGTGCACAGTCCATTATCGATGATGAGCTGCGTCGTTACCGTCAAGACTTGAATGACCAGTTGCGTATCGTGGAAGACGATGCCTTCGACCGTACTGCTAAATTCCTGACCGGTAAGGTTGTGAATGGTGGTCCACGTCGTTTGGCTAAAGGCAGTGAAATCACTGCTGAGTACTTGGCTGATCTAGATCGCTGGCAGTGGTTCGACATCCGCTTGGCTGATGAAGAGCACGCGCTGGTTCTGGAACATACTAAAGACTCTCTGGAACAGAAACGTCACCAGTTCGACTTGGCCTTTGAAGAAAAACGCAAGAAACTCACACAAGGTGATGAGTTGCCTCCTGGCGTTCTGAAAATGGTTAAGGTGTACTTGGCTGTTAAACGTCGTCTGCAACCTGGTGACAAGATGGCTGGTCGTCACGGTAACAAGGGTGTGGTTTCCCGCATCGTACCGGTAGAAGATATGCCTCACTTGGCCGACGGTACTCCTGTAGACATCGTGCTGAACCCACTGGGTGTGCCTTCACGTATGAACGTGGGTCAGGTACTGGAAGTTCACTTGGGTTGGGCTGCTAAAGGTCTGGGCGATCGTATTAACGAAATGCTGAGCAACGAGAAAGGTTATCAAGTTGCTGAGCTGCGCGCTTACCTGGAAAAAGTCTACAACACCACTGGCAAACATGCAGACATCGCTTCGTTGACTGACGCTGAGCTGATCTCCATGGCGCATAACCTGCGCAACGGTGTGCCTCTGGCTACTCCGGTATTTGACGGTGCAACTGAGCACGAAATCCAAACGATGTTGGCATTGGCTTACCCAGATGACGTAGCCGAAAGAATGCAATTGGCCAACAGCCGTACTCAAGTGATTTTGTTCGACGGCCGTACTGGTGAACAGTTTGAGCGTCCTGTGACCGTAGGTTACATGCACTACCTGAAACTGCACCACTTGGTTGACGACAAGATGCACGCTCGTTCCACTGGTCCGTACTCCTTGGTTACTCAGCAGCCGCTGGGTGGTAAGGCACAGTTCGGGGGCCAGCGTTTCGGGGAGATGGAGGTTTGGGCACTGGAAGCTTACGGTGCAGCCTACACGTTGCAGGAAATGTTGACTGTGAAGTCTGATGACATCACTGGCCGTACCAAAGTTTACGAGAACATCGTCAAGGGCGATCATGTGATTGATGCCGGTATGCCGGAGTCATTCAACGTTCTGGTCAAGGAAATTCGATCCTTGTCGCTTGACATGGATTTGGAGCGTAAATAATGAAAGCGCTACTCGATCTCTTTAAACAGGTCTCTCAGGATGACCAATTCGATGCGATTCGCATCGGTATCGCGTCACCTGAGAAAATCCGCTCCTGGTCTTTCGGTGAAGTCCGTAAGCCAGAAACGATTAACTACCGTACTTTCCGCCCTGAGCGCGATGGTCTGTTCTGCGCCAAAATCTTTGGCCCAGTAAAAGACTATGAGTGTTTGTGCGGTAAGTACAAGCGACTGAAACACCGCGGCGTAATTTGCGAAAAATGTGGTGTTGAAGTAACCGTATCCAAAGTACGTCGTGAACGCATGGGCCACATTGAGCTGGCCTGCCCGGTTGCGCACATCTGGTTCCTGAAGAGCTTGCCCTCCCGTTTGGGTATGGTTCTGGACATGACTCTGCGTGATATCGAGCGTGTACTGTACTTTGAGGCATGGTGCGTGATCGAGCCAGGCATGACTCCGCTGAAACGCGGTCAGATCATGTCTGATGACGATTACTACGCGAAAACAGAAGAATACGGCGACGACTTCCAAGCCCTGATGGGTGCGGAAGCTGTTCGTGAGTTGCTACGCACTATCGACATCGATAGAGAAGTAGAAACTCTGCGTGCTGAACTGAAAGCCACTGGCTCCGAAGCTAAGATCAAGAAAATTTCCAAGCGCTTGAAAGTGCTGGAAGGTTTCCAGAAGTCCGGTATCAAACCAGACTGGATGATCTTGGAAGTGTTGCCAGTGTTGCCTCCAGAACTGCGTCCTTTGGTACCACTGGATGGCGGCCGCTTTGCGACTTCTGACCTGAACGATTTGTATCGTCGCGTCATTAACCGTAATAACCGTCTGAAACGCCTGCTGGAACTGAAAGCTCCGGACATCATCCTGCGCAACGAAAAACGTATGCTGCAAGAGTCCGTGGATTCGCTGCTGGATAACGGCCGTCGCGGTAAAGCCATGACTGGCGCTAACAAGCGTCAATTGAAGTCCTTGGCTGACATGATTAAAGGTAAAGGCGGTCGCTTCCGTCAGAACTTGTTGGGTAAACGTGTTGACTACTCCGGTCGTTCCGTGATCGTTGTGGGTCCACAATTGAAACTGCACCAGTGTGGTCTGCCAAAATTGATGGCGCTGGAGCTGTTCAAGCCCTTTATTTTCAACCGTTTGGAAAAAATGGATTTGGCGCAGACCATCAAGGCCGCCAAACGCATGGTTGAGAATCAGGAACCCGTAGTTTGGGATATTCTGGAAGAAGTGATTCGTGAACACCCAGTAATGCTGAACCGTGCGCCTACGCTGCACCGTCTGGGTATTCAGGCTTTTGAGCCAATGCTGATCGAAGGTAAAGCGATTCAGTTGCACCCATTAGTGTGTGCGGCGTTTAACGCTGACTTTGACGGTGACCAGATGGCGGTACACGTGCCGTTGTCCTTGGAAGCTCAGTTAGAAGCGCGTACTTTGATGCTGGCATCGAACAACGTATTGTTCCCAGCTAACGGTGAGCCTTCTATCGTTCCTTCTCAGGATATCGTGCTGGGTGTGTACTACGCGACGCGTGATCGTATCAACGGCAAAGGTGAAGGTATGTTCTTCGCCAACGTCGCTGAGGTTCAGCGTGCGTACGACAACCACGAAGTTGAACTGCAATCGCGCGTAACAGTGCGTTTGCCTGAGTACGATAAAAACGAAGCAGGTGAGTGGGTTGAAAGGCTGCAACGCTTTGAAACCACTGTTGGTCGTGCCTTGTTGTCCGAGATTCTGCCTCACGGCCTTTCTTTCAAAGTTCTAAACCAGACTTTGAAGAAAAAAGAGATCTCCAAGCTGATCAACCTGTCTTTCCGTCGTTGCGGTCTGCGCGCTACAGTGATTTTCGCTGATAAATTGATGCAGTCTGGTTTCCGTCTGGCTACGCGTGGTGGTATTTCCATCTCTATGCGTGACATGGTGGTGCCTACCGTCAAGGCTGAAATCCTTGAGCAAGCCGGTAACGAAGTTAAAGAGATTGATAAACAGTACTCGTCCGGTCTGGTGACTGCACAGGAACGTTACAACAACGTGGTAGATATCTGGGGTAAAGCCAGTGACCGCGTTGGTAAAGCCATGATGGAACAACTGGCAACTGAGCCAGTAATTGACCGTCACGGGGATGAAGTCCGTCAAGAGTCTTTCAACTCTATTTACATGATGGCTGATTCCGGGGCTCGTGGTTCCGCAGCACAGATTCGTCAGTTGGCTGGTATGCGTGGTCTGATGGCTAAGCCCGATGGCTCCATTATTGAGACACCTATTACCGCGAACTTCCGTGAAGGTTTGAACGTACTTCAGTACTTTATTTCCACTCACGGTGCTCGTAAAGGTCTGGCTGATACGGCGCTGAAAACGGCTAACTCTGGTTACCTGACTCGTCGTCTGGTAGACGTGACCCAAGATTTGGTGATCACTGAAGACGATTGCGGTACATCCAGCGGTTACACCATGAAAGCGGTACTGGATGGTGGTGAAGTTATTGAAGCGTTGCGCGATCGTATTTTGGGTCGTGTGGCTGCTACTGACATCATCAATCCAGATACACAAGAAACTGCAATCCCTGCCGGCACATTGCTGGATGAGGATAAAGTTGAACAGATCGATGCGCTGGGTATTGACGAAGTCAAGATCCGTACACCACTGACATGTGAAACACGTCATGGTCTGTGTGCACATTGTTATGGTCGTGATTTGGGTCGCGGTGTGTTGGTTAACCGTGGTGAAGCAGTTGGTGTTATCGCTGCTCAGTCCATTGGTGAACCAGGTACACAGTTGACGATGCGTACGTTCCACATTGGTGGTGCGGCGTCTCGTGCAGCGACAACCAGCACAGTGGAAACCAAAATTGCTGGTCACGTTGGCTTTGCCATCGGCTTGCGTTATGTGACCAACAGCAAAGGCGAGAAAGTTGCGATCTCCCGTTCTGGCGAAATCATCATTTACGATGACAACCGTCGCGAACGTGAACGCCACAAAATCCCTTACGGTGCGAACATTGCCGTGGCGGATGGCGAGAGCGTCAAAGCTGGTCAACGCGTTGCAAGTTGGGATCCATTGACTCGTCCAATCGTGTCTGAGTACTCCGGTTCCGTACGCTTCGAGAACATCGAAGAGAACGTAACGGTAGCTCGTCAGGTTGATGAAGTTACTGGTCTGTCCACATTGGTGGTGATTACACCTAAGACTCGCGGTGGTAAAACATCCGTACGTCCGCAGATCAAACTGCTGAATGAAGCAGGCGAAGAGATCAAGATTGCGGGTACAGACCACATGGTAAACATCTCCTTCCCAGTGGGCGCGCTGATTACAGTGCGTGACGGGCAGCAGGTAGGCGTGGGTGAAATTCTGGCTCGTATTCCTCAGGAATCCCAGAAAACTCGCGATATTACCGGGGGTCTGCCACGTGTGGCTGAACTGTTTGAAGCTCGTTCACCAAAAGATGCTGGCTTGCTGGCAGAAGTTACTGGTACGGTTTCCTTCGGTAAAGACACCAAAGGTAAGCAGCGTCTGATCATCACTGACTTGGAAGGCGTAAGCCACGAGTTCCTGATTCCTAAAGAGAAACAGGTTCTGGTGCACGACGGTCAAGTTGTGAACAAGGGTGAAACCATTGTTGACGGTCCAGCTGATCCACACGATATCTTGCGTTTGAAAGGTATTGAGCAGTTGGCTAGCTACATCGTTAACGAAGTGCAGGACGTTTACCGTCTGCAGGGTGTGAAGATTAACGATAAGCACATCGAAGTGATTGTTCGCCAGATGCTGCGTCGTGTTCACATTACTGATGCTGGTGATACTGAGTTCATCACGGGTGAACAGGTAGAGCGTTCCGAATTGCTGAACGAGAACGATCGAGTAGTTGCTAAAGATGAGATCCCTGCAACATACGAAAACGTATTGCTGGGTATTACTAAAGCTTCTCTGTCCACAGACTCCTTCATCTCTGCGGCTTCCTTCCAGGAAACCACACGAGTACTGACCGAAGCAGCCATCATGGGTAAACGTGATGAACTGCGTGGTCTGAAAGAGAACGTGATCGTTGGCCGTTTGATTCCTGCTGGTACTGGTATGGCATATCACAATGCCCGCCACAACAAGGAAGTGTTCGAACAGGCTGAGCGTCAGGCAGCACGTGCACAGGAAAACCCGTTCATGAGCGACAACAATCCATTCATGGATGTTGAAGAAACTGCCTCAACGGAACCTGAAGCCTCTGCATCGGTAGACACTGGCGACGAGGAATAATCCTAGTTAGCTGTCTATAGACTGCATCAACAACCCCCTGCTACTTTCGAGTACAGGGGGTTGTTGTTTGTGGCGACTGGAAAGAATGATGGGTTGTAGATTCAGTCTACGTAGGTCGCGTGACTGTACCGAGTGTACAGAGACCTACATCGTGAGTATGGGGTTAGGCTGATTGTGTATGGAGTACCGATCTAAACGGCGCTGGATCGCCTCTAAGAGCGCATGAGGCCTATAAAGGTAGGCGGTGTCTGTGGAGTTGGAGCGGGGCAAGTAGTTAGCCCTGGCCTTTTTGAGTGCTTGGGTAACTCAATCCACTATTGTGGTCTATGTAGAGGAGCAGCAAACAGCAAAAATGCTATCTTGGATAGATAGTGCAGCCGATGAGAGCGTTGCTGCTGAGATGCACATTCATGCCTATTTTCTACGGCAGTAAGATGAGCAGACTCTTACCCATTAAGAGTCGCATAGGCTACCGGCTTACTCTGCTTCTTCGCTGATGGGCAGTTTGACGGTAAAGGTACTGCCTTTGCCTTCTTCACTTTCTAATGTGATGTAGCCACGGTGACGCTGTATCACTGTCTGTACAAACGCTAAACCTATACCACTGCCTACCGGAGCATCCTCAGCGGTGCTGTGAGCGCGATTAAAGGCTTGGAAGATGGTAGGTTGTAGATGATCAGGAATACCCCAGCCTTGGTCTTTAATACTGGCCACAGCGTAGTTGTCTTCTTGGGTAAGCGTGCAGCGTACTGTGGTATTGGGCGAACTGTATTTGATGGCGTTATCCACCAAGTTGTTGAAGGTCCTGCGCAGCATGGTGGCATTTCCGTACACGTACAGTTGTTCTTCGGTTGTGTCGAATGCTATTTCAATGTGCTTAGCTTTAGCGCGTGACCATGCATCGTCGTACACATCGGCTAGCACATCACCCAAATTAACGTCGTGGAATTCAATTTCCATAGCCTCAGCGCGAGCCAAGTCCATAAAGTTATTCACAAGCTCTAAGGTGTTAGAGGCATACGATTCTATTTTGCCCAGCAACTGTTTTTCATCTAGCGCCTCTTGTCCCGAACGTTGTAAGGACACCAATGCCAAAATAGAATTCTGCGGTGCGCGCATATCGTGCGAAATGAATCGCAGTGTTTGCTCACGGCGTTGTTGGGCTTCGCGCAAGAGTTCAATCCCTCGGTGTAGAAAGCTCAGTCGTGCCGGTAGAGTTTCTGTAGGGGCTTTGGCTTCTAAGGCTAAACGTAAGGCGGAGTCTTGCGCGCTGAGTACTGAAAGTTCGTGATTAATATGTCGCAATACGGTTTCTTGGCTGCGCCAGTGCCATGCGGGGTAAGCCAGCATCATTACAACCAAGCTGCTTGAAATGGGCAGCCAGAAGTTGAGGAACTGCAGTAACGCCCAGTCTAAACCTACGAGTATCAACCACAGCGCTGTAGTGGTGAGAAAGGCTTTACGGGGTGAGAACCGTATCAGTATCAAACATACCAAATAGATGGGAATGATATTTAAGACGATAACTAGCCATGTGGGTAGAGGCTTAATCCAATTGTCATCACGAGCGTTGCTGAGTGCATTGGCAAGAATTTCTACACCAGCCATGCTGGTACGGTCTACCCATGAACGTGGAGTAGGGTAGTAATCACCTAGGCCGCTGCTCCATGCCCCGACTAACACATAGCGGTCTTTGAACTCTTCAGCGGGTATTAACCCATTAGCGACGGCCGAATAGGGATAGGTCTGATAATGATCCGGCGGCCCTGAGAAGTTAATCATGTATTCAGTAGGCTTAGCGGCTAGCAACGCATCGGCAATCTGCTCTTCACCACCCGCTTTAAGCATGGCAGGAATAATATGTGAAAACGTTTGTTCACCATCTGTGGTGTACAGAGAAATGCGACGTACAGCACCGTCCGGATCGGGGTAAATATTGATAAAGCCTAACTCCGCCGCACTTTCAGCAAGTGGTGAGACGGGTTTATCTACCGTAGCGGGGGTGCTGTCAGGCCTAACAATGCTAGGCAGTACAGTACGGCCATGATTTTTGATGGCGTTCGCAAAGGTGAGGTCGTCTTGAGGGTAGGCTGGGTTGTAATCTTGGAAGAGAATATCGAAGCCTACAGCTTTAGCTTGGCTGAGGTTTTCCAAGAGGTTTGCGTGCTCAGCACGGCGCCAAGGCCAGTACCCCATTTGCTGCAGACTACCCTCGTCAATGACCACGAGAGCAATATCAGGATCGGGTTCTGAAACTGGCAACGCCAGTTTCATGTAGAAGTCGTAAAAAGTGCTATCGACTTGGGATAGTTTTAAAACGTCTTTGAACTGTATGAGCAAGATAGTCAGCAGAATCAAGAAAAACGTCATGATTCGCCACTCTAGTAGCACCTGACGCCCCAGCGAACTGGAGCCGGAAGGTGGACGTAGAGGCAAGGCTGTCTTGCGCATACAAAATGGTCAGCCTAGTATTCTTGCAGTGTGACAGGAAGGTCGAAGCTACTCATAATAGGTGAGCCGTCAGAGCTTTGTAAGACCATTTGGCCTGGGAAACTGGCTACGGCATCACGCCCCATCAGACCATCTGCCGCAATACCCCTCACGCGTACGTAGTGAGTACCCGTGCCGCCAGCATGGAAGCTAACGGTAGTATCGGTGGTGGTTTGACGAGAGTAGATCTGTGAGCCTTCCTCATCCAGCGTTACTTGTACCAAGTATTCATCTGCACCAGGCAGTGCAGGGAAAGACACTTGCCAACCGTTGGGGCCACGCTCGGGTTCACTCATAGCAGGCGCTGGCAACAAGTTACCGGTGCTGACTTCGCCAGATGCTTTCACGATAGTCCCTTGGTCGGGTTTGATGTACATGGCTTGGTTAGCAGCATCAGTCTGCAACTTGGCTCTACCACTGATAACTTCAGTAATACTGCGGTCATCGTGGCTACGCACACGTAAGTCTGTACCGCGAACGCCAGTAACGGAAACGGGTGTGTGTACTTCAAAACGACCCACACCACGATGGTCCGGCGCCACACGGGTTTCCAACTCGCCTTTTTCCAGCTCAATGATAGAGTCAGTCAAACCTGCATGAGTAAAGTCGCGTAGACGTTTCAAGCTTAGGTTGCTGGAAGGTGGCAAGGTAATGGTACTGTCATCGCTTAACTGCAATGTCAGAAAAGCATTGCTGCCTACCACAATGGAATCACCTTCTTTCAGCATGCCGCCAGTTTGCGGGCGCTGGCCGTTGATGGTGATGTCGCCACTGTAGTGACTGATACGTGCTTGGCCGGGTACTTCGGCGATCAGCGAAAACGGAATACGTAGTGCTTTACCAATAGGCAATGCCAATGGATCAGCCACATTATTTAAGCTTTGCAATGTACGCCAGTGGTTGCTTTGACCTGTATATAACTTTGATAGGGCAGAGAGCGTATCGCCTGACCGCACGTTATAGATAAAATCGTCGCCCTCGGCGCCAGAGGGCTGGGCCACACTGGTCGTGCCGGCTAACAAGCTAAATGTAGTGAAACAAGCGAGGGCGAGATGTTTAAGCATAGTTATATAGCGTTTATGTTTTTAGAGCTCGTTAACGGTTTCTAGGCGATAGCCCAGTGCATAAGAAGCGTTCAAACGCACACCGTTTTCGGGACGCAATTGTAACTTGCGTCGAATGTTAGAAAGGTGAGTATCCAAAGTACGTGAGGTGGCCGGAATTTCGCGGTTCCATACAGCGGTACTGAGTACATCACGGGAAAACAACCTACCAGGATTGCGAAACAACAACAGAGCTAGCTCAAACTCTTTAGGAGCCAACTCTACAGCTTCACCGTGCAACGTAATGGCACCGGCAGCAGGATCAATACTGTAAGGACCAAACTCAAAAGAGTCTGTAGAAGGTGTAACCGGGTTCATCCTGCGCAACAGGGCTTGAACTCTGGCTTGTAGCTCGGCAGGCCGAATGGGCTTACCCATGTAGTCGTCTGCACCAGCTTGTAGCCCAATCACCAAGTCTTCCTCGGCGGTTCTGCTGGTTAAGAACAACACGGGCAGAGCATAACCTAATTTAGACCGCACCCAGTGTAATACATCTAGGCCGCTCATGTCAGGGAGCTCCCAGTCCAATACCAGCACGTTGAAATCGTGCGGCTTAGCTAATGCTGCCAACAATGATTTTCCAGTATGGAAGGGCGAGCAGGTGTAGCCGGCTGAGTCCAGTGTCTTGACGATCATTTCGCTTTGTACTGGATCGTCTTCCAAGGAGGCAATATTCATGGGCATTAATATTAAAAGCAAGAAATTGTAGGAAGTATAACTTTTCCCCCTAGGGGGCCGGGTATCGTATGCAACTACCCGTTACTTTAGCGTCACGCAGCCCGCGCAAACACTGGCGTTCCGTGCATAAACTATTGACCCAGAAAACATTTGCGTGGTAAATTGGCTAGCTTACTCATGGGATCCTTTGCCGGTATTCCTAGGTAAATAAACCCAGTGCACGGGGTTCTGTCTATGTAGACGCATCTATATAGGCCCAAAAAAGCTTGTTTTAGCTACGCCTTTTAATTCATGTTGCTACGGTTCGTATCAACATGTGCTGTCAGAGTTGTATTGTGATGGCAATACGTTAATCGGTAAACCCTGCTCTGTGGTCCTTTGTTGCCAGGCCCGCTCTTTTACGTAAATGTTCGTTGTGGGCGGTTCTGTGCAAGTCGTCCCGGCGACACGAATACTGTCGCAAGGATATGTTCGTTTTTGTACGTAAAGGATACGTCGAGGCTATGCCAACTATTAGTCAATTAGTACGCAAGCCGCGTGCCGTATCTCGTCCAGGCAGCAAAAGTCCTGCCCTCGAGAACTGCCCGCAGCGTCGTGGTGTTTGCACCCGTGTGTACACTACAACCCCTAAAAAACCTAACTCTGCTCTGCGTAAAGTCGCCAAGGTTCGCTTGACCAACGGTTACGAAGTTATTTCGTACATCGGTGGTGAAGGCCACAACCTGCAGGAACACTCGGTCGTTTTGATCCGCGGTGGTCGTGTAAAAGACTTACCAGGTGTGCGTTATCACATCGTTCGTGGTGCACTTGACCTGCAAGGCGTGAAAGATCGTAAACAGGCTCGCTCCAAATACGGCGCGAAACGTCCTAAGAAGTAATTTACTGCTTTCTGCTGGCCGGATAATCTGGCCCGTGTCCGTGCAGCCTTTGCTGTCCTGATGCAAAGGCATGTAAGTGGTCATTTGTCATGAATGGCCAAGACCGTGAAAAGCGGCTCAACTGAATAGTCACAAGGAAATATTATGCCTCGCCGTCGCGAAGTACCCAAAAGAGAAATCCTGCCAGATCCTAAATTTGGTAGCGTAGAACTCGCAAAATTTATGAATATTGTGATGTTGTCCGGTAAAAAAGCTGTTGCCGAACGCATCGTGTATGGCGCCCTCGATCAAATCCAGGAAAAAGCCGGCAAAGATCCGATCGAAGTGTTCACCACTGCAATCAATAACGTAAAACCTGTAGTTGAAGTTAAAGGCCGCCGTGTTGGTGGTGCTAACTATCAAGTGCCAGTTGAAGTTCGTCCTGTCCGTCGTTTGGCTTTGGCCATGCGTTGGGTACGCGAAGCTGCTAAAAAACGCAGCGAAAAATCCATGGACCTGCGTTTGGCCGGCGAATTGCTGGATGCCGCAGAAGGCCGTGGTGGTGCAATGAGAAAGCGTGAAGACACGCACAGAATGGCCGAAGCCAACAAGGCATTCAGCCATTTCCGTTGGTAATCAAAGGACAAAATCATGGCCCGCAAAACCCCCATCGAGCGCTATCGTAATATTGGTATTTCGGCTCACATTGATGCCGGTAAAACCACAACGACAGAACGCATCCTGTTTTACACTGGTGTAAGCCACAAGCTGGGCGAAACCCACGAGGGTTCCGCCACCATGGACTGGATGGAGCAAGAGCAAGAGCGTGGTATTACCATTACCTCTGCTGCTACCACAGCGTTCTGGAGCGGTATGGCTGGCAATTACCCAGAGCACCGAATCAACATTATTGACACCCCCGGACACGTGGACTTCACCATTGAGGTGGAGCGTTCCATGCGCGTTCTGGACGGTGCTGTGATGGTGTATTGTGCTGTGGGCGGTGTGCAGCCTCAGTCCGAAACTGTATGGCGCCAAGCTAACAAATACGGTGTGCCACGTTTGTTGTTCATCAACAAAATGGACCGTACTGGTGCTAACTTCTACAAAGTGTACGACCAGCTCAAACTGCGTTTGAAAGCTAGTCCTGTGCCTGTCGTTTTGCCAATCGGCGCTGAAGATGAATTCAAAGGCGTTGTTGACCTGGTAAAAATGAAAGCCATCCTGTGGGATGAGGCTAGTCTGGGCGTGAAGTTTGAATACGCTGATATTCCTGCTGACATGGTTGCCGATGCCAAAAAATGGCGCGAAAACCTGGTTGAAGCCGCAGCAGAAGCCAGCGAAGAGTTGATGAACAAGTACCTAGAAGAAGGCGACCTGTCTGAGGCCGACCTGAATTTCGGTATCCGTACTCGTACCATTGCTGGCGAAATCCAGCCAATGCTGTGCGGTACAGCGTTCAAAAATAAAGGTGTTCAGCGCATGCTGGATGCAGTTATCGATTACATGCCATCCCCAGTGGATATCCCTGACGTGGCTGGTGAAGACGATGACGGCAATCCTATCTCCCGTCCTGCTGACGATGAAGCTCCTCTGTCCGCATTGGCATTCAAGCTGATGACAGATAACTTCGTTGGTCAGTTGACGTTTGTGCGTGTGTACTCTGGCGTTCTGCGCTCTGGCGACACTGTGTACAACTCAGTGAAAGGCAAGCGCGAGCGTATTGGCCGTATTCTGCAGATGCATGCGAACAACCGTGCTGAGCTGAAAGAGCTGGTTGCTGGTGATATCGCTGCGGTGGTGGGTCTGAAAGAAGTGACAACAGGTGAAACCCTGTGTGACATGCAGAACCATATCGTTCTGGAGCGTATGGAGTTCCCAGAACCTGTGATTTCTCAGGCTGTTGAACCAAAAACCAAATCCGACCAAGAGAAAATGGGTGTGGCTTTGTCTCGCTTGGCGCAGGAAGACCCTTCTTTCCGCGTAACAAGTGACGAAGAGTCCGGCCAGACTATTATTTCTGGTATGGGTGAGCTGCACTTGGAAGTTCTGGTTGACCGTATGCGTCGCGAGTTCAACGTGGAAGCTAACGTTGGTAAGCCACAAGTGGCCTACCGTGAAACTATCCGCAAAGTCTGCCCAGAAGTCGAAGGCAAGTTTGTTCGTCAGTCCGGCGGTCGTGGTCAATACGGTCACGTGGTGCTGAAACTCGAGCCAATGGAAGCTGGTGGTGGCTACGAGTTTGTTGACGAGATCAAAGGTGGTGTGGTTCCACGTGAATACATTCCTGCCGTTGATAAAGGTATCCGCGAAACACTGCCTGCCGGTGTAATCGCTGGTTACCCAGTAGTAGACGTGAAAGCAACGTTGTTCTTCGGTTCTTACCACGATGTGGACTCGAACGAAAACGCCTTCCGTCTGGCTGCTTCTATGGCGTTCAAAGAGGGTATGCGCCGCGCTGATCCAGTGCTGCTGGAACCCATGATGGCTGTTGATGTTGAAACGCCTGAAGAGTACGCCGGTACAGTGATGGGTGACTTGTCCTCCCGTCGCGGTATGGTTCAGGGTATGGAAGACATTCCTGGTGGTGGCAAAATCATCAAGGCAGAGGTTCCTCTGGCCGAGATGTTTGGTTACTCAACCAGCTTGCGTTCTCAGACCCAGGGTCGTGCTACGTACAGCATGGAGTTCAAGCAGTACTCTGAAGCTCCTAAGCATGTAGCTGATGAAGTTGTCAGCGCGCGTGCAAAATAAATAACACGTTAAGGCCAGTCTGTTGTATAAACGGGCTGGTCTATAAATTTTTGTTTTCCTGAAAACATAGTAGAGATAAATCATGGCAAAAGGTAAGTTTGAACGGACTAAACCGCACGTCAACGTAGGTACAATTGGTCACGTTGACCACGGTAAAACAACACTGACTGCAGCGATCTGCACGGTTTTGGCA
>SRSN01000055.1 GCA_004791645.1 Alcaligenaceae bacterium 429 | reverse complement strand
ACCCATAAAAACAAAATAGGAAATCAACATGAAAATATCGAAGTATTTTCTGATGTATACATCAGACATATCCTACAAATAAGCGCTTCCCCCCTCTGCAATCATCCCACTTTTCTAAGGCATCAGTCTCATCGACACGACCAACAGCCATAGGCAACGTTACCTATGGGGTTTTGATCTATCCGCCACGGTTCTAACTATTGTGGATAACTACTACGTGTAATAGCAGGGAACGAGTGCCATAAACATCTGTCATAATGGTTACTGCCCATCTGACCACAGTCATCTTATGCATGACTTTTGCCTGACCCACACCTAAACACACTATGCTCGTACACCCACAGTTCAATCCCATTGCTCTACAACTTGGCCCCATATCCATTCATTGGTATGGCTTGATGTACTTAACTGGCTTTGCATTGGTATGGCTGTTAGGTACAGCACGTATACGCAAGGGGTTAGCTCCGGTAAACCGCCAAGGTTTGGAAGATCTGATTTTCTACTGTGTGGCCGGTGTGATTTTGGGTGGACGTTTAGGGTATGTGCTGTTCTATAAACCAGCCTATTACTTACAGCACCCACTAGAGGTTTTCTACGTCTGGCAAGGTGGCATGGCCTTTCACGGCGGCCTGTTAGGCGTATTGGCTGCTATGGCTCTGTTTGCGTATAAACGCAAAATCAGTTTTTTTACATTGAGTGATTTTCTGGCTCCTCTAGTTCCGCTAGGTTTAGCAGCAGGCCGATTAGGGAACTTCATCAATGGAGAACTGTGGGGAAGAGCCAGCTCTATGCCGTGGGCAATGGTGTTCCCTCAAGCACAAAATGGTATTGCACGACACCCATCCCAGCTATACCAAATGGCTTTAGAAGGCATATTGCTGTTTATTATTCTTTGGATATACAGCAGCAAACCACGTGCCACAGGGAAAATTAGCGGACTATTTTTAATGGGATACGGCTTTTTCCGCTTTATTGTCGAGTACACCCGCGAACCAGATAGTTTCTTGGGCTTGCTAACAGCCGGCCTTTCCATGGGCCAGCTGTTGTCATTACCAATGGTACTGGTAGGTCTGTTTATTTTCCTCCGAGCAGGTAAACAGAACCATTCACCGACACACTAACTTGTTCAGTACCACTTTCTAACGGCATGCTTTCTGAACCCATTGCTTTGAATGAGCCAGCATCCCCTGCCATAGCACGCATCATTGGAGGGCGGTAATAGCCGCCCGAACCACCTACGTTCACCTCATTCAGACGAAAGTCTGCATAGCCCATGCTAGATGCAATTTGCTTGGCACGGCTTTGGAAACGTTTGATCGCGTCTTCGGTTAAAGCCTCTTCATGTTTGGCTCGCTCCTCTGGAGAGACCGAAAAACTCAGGCCAGCAATAGGCATGTCTTTAGAAACTTTAGCGGCTAACTCACTGGCTGCAGGTATGTTGGTGGACTCCAACTGCACCTCGGCACGCCCCCTCCAACCCGTAATAGCACCTTTTCTATCGCTGTTTGGATAAATACGGTAGTTGCCACTACTAACCTTCACCACTTCTTGTTTACGCCCTTCGGCCAACACAGCCTCTAAGGCTTCGCGTAACTTCTTATCGACATTTGCTTGCTGAGCATCATCAAACTCCGCAGCAAGATAAATCGTCACGGTGTCCTGCTCTACCTCAGCAAACGCTTCGGATTGCAGACTGATGACTGGCGGACGCTGTAGTGCTTTAGAGGCTTCTTCCTCATTTGCCATTGCACTTAATGGCAAGGTCAACATCCCATAGGCGGCCAAGATTGCCGCTGCAGCTTTTTTGGGAGAAAGGGTTCGTTTAGTCCGCATAGAAACTCCTTAACAAAAAAAGCCCGTTGCAAAATGCAACGAGCTTTGAAAAATTGCCCCACCTGTGCCGTCAAGGCTGGCATCCTGGGAACCGAGGGTCCAAAGATTGGCCGCCATCATATAAGTTTCGGGTTCGCTATCTTGTAGCGATCGCTCCTGCTTATAAATCCAGCGACCTGAATGCCATAAGCATTGGTTCAAGGAATATATAGCCACGTCACGAACACGGCAGGGACTTACTGGGTGATCCATCGCCATATAAAGCATGGATCGAATCTTTAACGAGCTACAGCCTCTGGACCAACAACTTGATCAATCAACTGATGCATGTCTTCTATTTTACGCTTGAAATCACCTAATGCAAGGTTACTGAGTGGGCCATCCGGAGCGCGCAATGTCAGGAATTCTAAAGCCAACTGTATAGCGACCATGGTTGCGATACGTTCGTTACCTACTATTTTACCGCTATCTTGCACACGCTTCATACGTTTTTCCACATGTGCGACGGCAGATAACAAATCGGCTTTCTCGGAAGGCGCACAAGCCAAGGTGTATTCGCGCCCTAACAGAGTGATATTAATACGTTCCATGTCTTATTCCTGCTCGATATGCCCTGGCAAACGTTGCAACACAGCGGTGACTTGATCACGCGCTTGTTCGGCAACCTGACGCAACTCTTGATTATGGCCTAAGCTAAGTTCCAGTTGGTCCCTCAGCTTCTGGGCTTCATCTTGATGCTGAACCAGCTCTACAAAAAGAGCTTCTTGCACCTGTTCCGCCTGTTTGCGCGCAGCATCAACGTCAGCTTGGTGCCGTACCGAGATTTCTGCCATAGACGTATAGTCGGCTTGCTGCTTGTCTAACTGCTCTCGTAATGACGCGCACTCCCCTTCTAGGGTTTTGATGCGTGACAATAGAGCAGACCGCTCAGACTTGAGCTGGGTGGCGTACGCGGCCAACGCACTAAGTCTATCGGCTAGATGGTTAAGATCCTGGAGCATAGTTATGTAGTAGACGAGTAGTCAGAACCATTCAAAACATGTGCACATCATAACCCTGAACAGCCTAGCGAATGGTAAAAAAGACAGCACAACGCAAAAATCGCCCTGATGCCACACCTTACAATTATTCTAAACTGGACAGGAATGCCTTCACACAGGCATGATCGTAACCCTTAACCTTTTCACTCGTAAATCCCTAGCACAGCGGCTTCACTAGGAGTTCTCCATGCCCTCTATACAGAAAAAAATGTATGCCCCTTTGTCCTCAGCAAAAGTTGCCTTTATAGGTTTGGGGGTAATGGGGTTTCCAATGGCTGGCCACCTTGCGCAAGCAGGCCACCATGTCACCGTGTACAACCGCACCCACAGCAAAGCGCTGGCATGGCAAGCCGAGTTCGGCAACCATGTCGCCACCACTCCTGCCGAAGCAGCACGTGATGCTGACTTTGTGATGTTCTGTGTGGGCAATGACGATGACCTGCGTGAGGTTATTCAAGGTGAGAATGGCGCATTGCTGCATGCTAAAGCAGGTAGTCTATTTATTGATCACACTACCGCTTCAGCTAATGTCGCTCGTGAAATGGCCACAGTTTGTGCAGAAAAATCCATAGGCTTTATGGATGCGCCTATTTCTGGCGGCCAAAGCGGCGCTGAAGCTGGCAAGCTCAGTATCATGTGTGGCGGCTCTGACGCCAACTTCAAAAAAGCTCTGCCTTATTTGGAACACTACGGCACCATCATAGAACTGCTGGGCGACACCGGCTCTGGCCAACTGTGCAAAATGGTGAACCAAATTTGCGTGGTCAGTGTGATTCAAGGCTTAGCAGAAGCCTTGGCCTTCGGTGAAAATGCCGGATTGGACATGCAACGCGTCGTTAAAGTGATTGGCGGCGGCGCAGCGTCTAGCTGGCAAATGCATAATCGCAGCCAAACCATGCTGGATCGCGAGTTTGATTTTGGCTTCGCCGTTGACTGGGTGCGCAAAGACTTAGGCTTAGTGTTAAACGAAGCCCGCAACAATGGCGCTCGCTTGCCTATCACGGCCTTGATTGATCAACTGTACGCACAGGTACAAGAGCAAGGCGGTGGCCGATTAGATAGTTCTAGTCTGATTACCCTTCTTGGGAAATCGCAAGCCCCACAATCATAAATAAAAAAAGCGACACACCATCTGGTGTGTCGCCATGCTTTGTCATTCAGACGGTAAAATTAGACTTTTAGCTGCTGTCTTTACCTTACCACTGGGATGTAGACGTTGCCTCAAATAACGGGATTCTTGCCTGTGTTTGAACAACAGGCTTGATAGCTCGTTAAGTGCCTGCAAGTACACCTCACGTTTGAAGTCGATGACGGCATCCATAGGAACCCAATATTGGCTCCAACGCCATGCATCGAATTCAGGTGTAGAGGAGGTACGCAAGCTAACATCGCTATCACGTCCCACCATACGCAGCAAAAACCAAATTTGTTTTTGCCCTTTATAGTGGCCGCGTGATTCACGACGTATATAGTGATTGGGAACGTTATACCGTAACCAATCGCGGGTCCGCCCCAAAATACGCACGTGTTCGGGAAGCAAACCAACTTCCTCGTAAAGCTCCCGGTACATAGCTTGCACCGGACTTTCACCGTAGTTGATGCCTCCTTGAGGAAACTGCCAGGCATGTTCCCGGATACGTTTCCCCCAGAACACTTCATTCTTGCGATTTGCCAGAATGATGCCAACATTGGGACGGTAGCCTTCACGGTCTAACATGGGCCACCTCTATGCAAAATTCAATACAATTACTTTAATTATACGTATCACTTGAGTTCACTACCATGCATGCAAGCCAGTATCACATTAATACCTTAAAAGAAGCCCCTACAGAAGCCGAAGTTGCCAGCCATCAGCTGATGACTCGAGCAGGTATGATTCGCCGAGCCGCTGGCGGCGTCTACTCCTACATGCCATTGGGCCTGAAAGTATTGCGTAAGATTGAAAAAATCGTGCGCGAAGAAATGGACCGCGCCGGCGCACTGGAATTGCTCATGCCTGTGGTGCAGCCCGCTGAGCTATGGCAAGAGTCGGGCCGTTGGGATAAATATGGCGCCGAACTGCTGAGAATCAAGGACAGACACAATCGTGACTTTATCCTGCAGCCCACCTCTGAAGAGCTGGTAACAGATATTGCGCGTAATGAAATTCATAGCTGGCGTCAGTTGCCTGTGAATTTTTATCACATCCAAACAAAATTCCGTGATGAGCGCCGTCCTCGCTTTGGTTTGATGCGTGGCCGCGAATTCACCATGAAAGACGCCTACTCTTTCGACCGTGATGTGGAATCAGCACAAGCCAGCTACGACAATATGTTCAACGCCTACATGCGTATTTTTGCGCGTCTGGGCTTGGAGTTCCGTGCTGTTGCCGCTGATACCGGTTCTATTGGTGGCTCTCGCAGTCACGAGTTCCAAGTAATTGCTGATACCGGCGAAGATGCTCTGGTATACAACCCAGCAACCGATTACGCCGCCAATATGGAACTGGCAGAAGCAGCATGCTTGATTGCTGAGCGTGCCGCCCCTAGCCGTGAACTAGCCAAAGTCGCTACGCCTGCAGCAGCCAAATGTGAAGCCGTTGCTGAACTGTTAGGTCGTCCACTGACTGACACCGTTAAATCAGTAGTTTTGGCTACAGACATCATTGATGAAAAAACCAAAGCCACCACCACAAAAATCTGGTTGCTATTGATCCGTGGCGATCACGACCTGAACGAAGTAAAAGTATCCAAGCTACCTGGCTTCGAACAAGGTCACCGCTTGGCAACTGAAGCAGAAATCATCGAAGCCTTTGGCTGCAAACCTGGTTTCTTAGGCCCAATCAACACCAAACAGCCAGTAGGCCTAGTTGTAGATAGCACCGTGGCCAACATGCACGATTTCATCTGCGGCGCGAACGAAGAAGACTTCCACTACGATGGCGTGAACTGGGGCCGTGATCTGCCTGAGCCTACCGTTGCTGACTTGCGTAATGTAGTGCATGGTGACCCAGATCCTCGTGGCGGCACCTTGGCTATTCAACGCGGCATTGAAGTAGGTCACGTGTTCTTTTTGGGCGATACCTACTCCAAGAAGCTGAACGCTACGTTCTTGGATAAAGATGGCAAACCAAGCATCATGCAAATGGGTTGCTACGGTATTGGTGTGAGCCGTATTGCTGCTGCAGCAATTGAGCAAAACCACGACGAAAAAGGTATGATCTGGCCACGCGCCATTGCTCCTTTTGAGGTAGTGATTTGTGGCTTGGGCCTGAACAAAAGCGAAACCGCTCGTGCCGAAGCTGAAAAAATCTACCAAGCCCTGAAAGCCAAAGGCGTGGATGTGATTTTTGACGATAGAGATATTCGTCCTGGTGTGATGTTTGCCGATTGGGAACTTATAGGTGTTCCAGTACGCATTACCGTAGGTGAGCGCGGTCTACAAGAAAACATCGTAGAACTGCAAACTCGACGCGATGGCGTAGTGCATAAAATCGCTCCGGATGCCGTGGTAGAAGAGGCCCTGCGCCTACTGGAAACACTATGATACAGATTCGCGTATATTACGAAGACACGGATGCGGGAGGCATTGTATTCTATGCCAACTATCTGAAGTTCTTTGAACGTGCGCGCACTGAATGGTTACGAGGACTGGGCATTAACCAGTCCTCCATGGCAGCAACGACTGGGCAAATATTTGTTGTCAAGAATGTTGAAATACAATATCGAAAACCGGCTGGTTTAGACGATCTGCTAACCATTCAAAGCACCATCCAACACCTTGGGTCTGCCTCCATAACTTTTCAACAAAGCGCATGGCGCGATTCTGAACTGTTATGCGAAAGTAGTGTCCAAGTGGTTTGCGTGGACGCTCAAAATCTGCGACCAGCTAAGTTCAACCCCGAATTACGTTCTACTCTGGAAAAGGCATTAGACTAACCATGCAACCCACAGGCGATCTGTCGCTACTGACTCTACTACTCGATGCCAGCATCCCCGTTCAGCTAGTAATGCTGATTTTGCTCGGTATCTCGATTTTGTCTTGGGCATATATTTTCAGTAAGCGCGCTACGCTGAAGCGCGCTACAGAACAAACCCGAGATTTTGAAGACGATTTCTGGGCAGGTGGTGATCTAAGCGCCCTGCAACAATCTATTGGCTCGCGCCGTGATGAACATGGTTCATTAGCTCGTATTTTTGAAGCAGGGATGGCTGAGTTCTTAAAAGCCCGCCGCACATCCCAACGTGGTGAGGCGCTACTAGACGGCCCTCGACGTGCTATGCGTGCCGCATACCAACGTGAGCTAGATAGCTTAGAAACCAACTTGAGCTTCTTAGCATCTGCCGGTTCGGTCAGCCCGTATATCGGCTTGCTCGGTACCGTCTGGGGGATCATGCACGCGTTCATCGGTTTGTCCGGTGCTCAATCTGCTACTTTGGCCTCGGTGGCTCCAGGTATTGCTGAAGCGCTGATCGCTACAGCTATAGGTCTGTTCGCCGCTATTCCTGCGGTGGTTGCCTATAACCGCTACACCACAGAGATCGATAGACTGTCTATTCGCTTTGACGGCTTCATCGACGAGTTCCTGAATATTCTGCAACGCCAGGTGCAATAAGCATGCCATCCATACGTAACAGTACAGGACGCGGTCGCCGCCGGCTGAAAAATGACATCAATGTGGTGCCTTATATTGATGTCATGTTGGTACTGCTGGTGATTTTCATGGTGACAGCGCCCATGATCACGCCCGGAATTATCGATTTACCTACAGTAGGTCAGGCATCTGAAGTGCCAGCCGTGCCTATTGAGGTACAGATAGACAAAGAAGGACAAGTGTCTTTGCGTTTACGTGAAGGTGGCTCTGAATTCCAAGACGTAGACAAAGCTAACCTGATCGCTGAAATTCAAGCGCTGATGCAAAATGAAAACCCCATCGTTATTGCTGCTGATGGCAAAGTCCCTTATGAAACCGTTATGGAGCTTATGGACCAACTGCGCAGTCAGGGCTTTACCCGCTTGGGTCTGCTAGTCAATAAAGACGAGTAGGTATGAAACTATTCAAGCACGCATTACGTCAGAACAGTGCACGCACACCAGAGGCCCAAGACGAACGTCGCGGGCTGATGTATGCGTTAATTCTGCACGGCCTGTTGTTGCTTGCTTTGGTCATCAGTCTATTTGCCACACCTCGTTCTCCTAACCCAGTACAGATAGAACTGTGGGCAGAGGGTGACGTGGCAATTGCAGAAAACCAAGACGAGCCCATCACAGAACCCGACGAGCCAGAACCACAACCTGAACCCGACCCTACTCCCGTGGCCCCTAAACCACCGGAAGTGAAGCCCGAACCTACGCCTACTCCTGCTCAAAGTACGCCTCCTGAAGTAGACCCTGATATTGCTCTGGCTGAAGCCAAACGCAAGAAAGACGAGGAAGACCGCAGAAAAGCAGAGGCAGATCGTAAGGCTCGTGAAGAAGCAGATAGAAAAGCCCGCGAGGAAGCTGACCGTAAAGCACGAGCTGACGCTGAGCAGCGCGCGCGAACCGAAGCCGACCGTAAGGCTCGTGAAGAAGCCGAACAACGAGCCAAAGCCGAAGCTGATCGCAAGGCCCGTGAAGAAGCAGATCAACGCGCCAAAGCTGAAGCTGATCGCAAAGCCCGCGAGGAAGCCGAGCAACGTGCCAAAGCCGAGGCTGACCGCAAAGCCCGTGAGGAAGCTGAGCGTAAAACTCGCGCTGAAGCTGAACAACGTGCCCGCGCCGAAGCACAACGCCGCGCTCGTGAAGAAGCAGAACGTAAAGCCAGAGAAGATGCTTTCCGTGCCGCTATGTTGGGCGATGGACAGCAGATTGCTGGTGCTGCAGGTGGTACATCTAACCGCAACCAAGTTGGTGGCGGTGGTGGTAATGACGGTTACGGCGCTCAGGTTCGTGCCTGCGTTCGTCCTAAGGTCATTTACAATACACCTGCACGCAGTGGAGGTAACAATCCAACACTAAGTTATCGCGCCGATCTGAATAGTGATGGTACGGTACGTAGTGTACGAATACTGAGATCATCGGGTATTGCCCTGTTCGATGATGCAGTACAAAAAGGGATAGCCAAGTGCTCACCCTTCCCAAAACCGCCTAATGGCCGCTATCCTTCGTATATTGATGGCGAATATCGTATGTACGAGTAATCAGGAGAATACCGAACATGACCGCAGCATACTCCGCTAACATCCAGGGCCGCCGCCGTTGGCGCTCCATGTTCGCCGGGCTTGTCGCTCTGGCGGCAGGACTGTTGAGCACCAGCCCAGCCCAAGCTCAGCTCAGGGTGGATATTTCCGGTGTAGGGGCTACACAGTACCCCATCGCCGTGGCTGACTTTGCCAACAACCAGGCATCCCAGTCCGTGGCCGAAGTTATACGTGCCGACCTTAGCCGTTCTGGTCAGTTCCAACTGATCAATACCAACGGCAGTACGTTGGACGTAAACAGTACGGTAGAGCCTAACGATTGGCGTAACCGTGGTGCCGACTATTTGGCATATGGTTCTGTCACGCAAGACGGTGGCCAGTACAAAGTGCAGTACCGTCTGATCGACACCGTTAATAAAAATGAAATGGATGCGATCGCTTTTGCAGGCTCTGAAAAAGAATTAAGACGTGTTTCGCACCAAATTGCAGACCGTATTTACGAAAAAATCACAGGTGTTCGTGGCGTGTTTTCCACACGTATTGCCTATGTGTTACAGAATGGCAACAACTACGAACTGCAAATTGCGGATGCCGATGGCCAGAACCCACAGGTCATGCTGCGTTCTCAGCAACCCATCATTTCGCCTTCTTGGTCACCAGATGGTAGCAAAATTGCGTATGTAAGTTTCGAGACAGAAAAGCCAGTGGTTTACGTGCAAACCTTGGCTACGGGTAAACGTGAACCTGTTGCTAACTTCAAAGGCAATAACAGCGCCCCTGCTTGGTCGCCTGATGGCCAACAATTGGCGGTAGTTTTGTCCCGCGATGGTATCTCTCAGATTTATACCATTAACGCAGATGGTTCCGGATTACGCCGTATCATGCGTTCCCCGCTGATTGATACAGAACCTACTTTCTCGCCTGATGGCAGCTCGTTAGTGTTCACGAGTGACCGTGGTGGTAACCCACAAATTTACGAAGTCCCCGTAAATGGTGGTGATGCTCGTCGCATTACCTACAATGGGAGCTACAATATATCGCCTGAGGTTTCACCCGACGGCAATAACCTTGTTTATATTACACGCAGGAATGGTGCATACCGCGTTGCTATTCAAGATATGGCAACAGGCTCTGAACAACTACTGACAAATGGTTCTGACGACCAGTCTCCAAGTTTTGCGCCAAACGGCATGCAAGTGCTTTACAGCTCGAATCAAGGCGGACGTAGCGTACTGGCTGTAACATCTGTTGACGGACGCGTGCGGCAAACCCTGTCATCATTGAACGGAAGAGTACGTGAACCAACCTGGGGTCCATTTACTAATTAACTCGTTTTCTGTGTGACTCTTTTTTAAAGGAACTCAAATGAGCTCGCGCATTTTTAAAGGTTTTTTATTAGCTTCTATGTCCATGGTATTGGCAGCATGTAGTTCTGTTGCTTTGGACGAAAATGGCAGTGGTACTAGCGGCGGTTCTACTGGCGCATCCTCTGGCCAAATTATGGATCCGTTCAACCCACAAAGCCCTCTGGCACAACAACGCTCTGTTTACTTCGAGTTTGACAGCTATGTTGTTCCTGAGCAGTACCGTGGCCTGGTAGAGATGCACTCCACCTACCTGACTAGCCACCCACAGCAACACATCCGTATTGAAGGTAACGCGGATGAGCGCGGTGGTTCCGAGTACAACTTGGCTCTGGGTCAACGCCGTTCCGATGCAGTTGCTCGCATGATGAGCCTGCTGGGTGTAAACGCCAACCAGATCGAAGCCATCAGCTTCGGTAAAGAGCGTCCTCGTGCTCACGGTAACACCGAAGCCGACTACGCCGAAAACCGTCGTGCAGACATCGTTTACCAGCGTTAATTTTTAAAAGCTGGTTTACACTAACGCCGTGGTGGCAAGTTTGCCCATCACGGCGTTTTTATTGACTCGAGACACTGACATGAAGAACTTGCCTTTACGCCGACTGTTATTGCCCTCCCTCGCTTCGCTGTTTCTCTTTACAGCCGTGCCTGCCCAAGCTTTTGCCGATGACGAAGCTAGACGCGCCATTCTTGAGCTGCGTCAGCAAATTCGTCAAATGAATGAGCAAAACCAACAAGCTCGCCTACGTTTGGCGGACGAAGTGGATATGCTGCGCCAAGAGGTTGCCACATTACGCGGCAAAGTAGAGCAGCTCAGCTGGCAGAACTCCCAAGCCCAAGGTGGCGACACCTCCGAACAGACCATGTTTGACGACCCTCAAGAGCAAGCCGCTTACGAAGGCGCCATGGACCTATACCGTAGTGGACAATATCCGCAGGCCGCTAGCGGCTTTTCTGCCTTTATTGATGCCTACCCAAATAGCCCTCAATTAGACGAAGTACGTTTCTACGAAGGCAGTGCCTTGTATGCCTCACGCAACTTCCGTGGCGCTATCCAGAAGCTGCAAGCACTGGTTAAAGATCGCCCAGGCAGCCCTCGTGCAGCCGATGCGCTGATGGTAGTAGCATCTAGCGAAGTAGAACAAAACGACCTTGCTTCTGCACAAAAAACCTTGCAACGCATCGTCAAAGATTACCCAGGCACAGCTGCTGCGGACACCGCAAAAAGCCGACTGGAACTGCTGCGTTAATCTTGTTAAGTCTCTAAGCGCTCCACCCTTGTGGGGCGCTTTTTCTCACCTGTAGTACTTCAATCATGCTGGAACCCACCGCCTCTTCCCCACTCTACCTAGATCAGGGCTCAGGCTCGCCAGTTGTGCTCGTACATGGTTCGTTATGCGATTACAGGTATTGGCGCTGGCAGTCCAGCGATCTCGCGCGTGCGCACCGTATTATTGCCCCTAGCTTAGCGGGCTACTGGCCTACGCTAGAACTTTCCAAGTTTGATGCACGCCTGCAGGCCCAGTTGCTATTACAACAACTGGATAGCGCATTAGGCACAGACAGCCAGTTCCATATTGTTGGTCACTCACGTGGCGCCGTCGTCACCCTGCTGCTCGCTGAACTTGCTCCAAAGCGATTACTCTCGCTCACATTGGCCGACCCTGGACTCGTGCAGTCAGAAGACGCACCTGCAGCCTCGTATTTACGTGATGCCTGTAACTTAATAGAACAAGGACAGATAGATGCGGGGCTTGCTCTGTTTGTGGATGCCGTGAATGGCGATGGGACATGGCGTCAAATGGTACGTTGGTTCCGAGAAATGGTGCATGACAACGCTCCCACGCTGCTGCCACAATCTACAGAACAACGTTACCTGGTAAATTTGCCTATGCTCGCCAAAACATTACGCTGCCCCGTATTGTTTATGGGGGGACAACATAGTCCCCCGCGCTATGCTGAATGCATACAACAGTTATTGCAGTCCTTTCCTCATGCATATGAGGTCACCATTGCTCATGCTGCCCATGGCATGAACTTGGCGAATCCTAAAGCATTCAATCACAGCCTATTGCGCTTCCTACAGGCTGTGGATAACCAAACTGCTAGAACAGCAATCACTAAATAAGAAACAGGGCCTTTGAAGGCCCTGTTTTCATCTGCACACTACATTACCTGCTTAGTGTGCGTGTTCGTTTCTTGCTCCTGCGGCACGCACTTCACATTGCGCTGTAGCCACTTGTTGATTGCTAAACAAGAAACGCATCGTCACGTGCTCACCAACTTGCACTGGGCTTGTGGGTTTCTCTAGCATCGCATGATAGCCACCGGGTACAAAATCCAGTTGTGCACCGGCTGCAATTTCTATTTTTTCAGCCATACGCATTTTTGCCAGACCATCTTCAGTCACTGTTTGGTGCAACATGATGTCGCCATAACGGTCTGATTCAGCAGCCAACAATTGCACCGTCTCGGTGCCTTTGTTCAGTACTTCAAAATACCCTGCGGATGGGGCTGGTGTAGGAATGTTACGGATCCAGCAATGCTGAACTTCCACAGAGGTAGCAGCATGCGCTTGTTGCCACGCAGAACCATGATCCATCATGGCATGACCACCGTGGCCATGTGCTTGTACACTCATTGCCACACCCAATGCGCCTAGCGCGCTCAAAATCGTTACTGTTTTTTTCATGAGATTTCCTGTTTGATCCAGATAGATGTGCTCGTATTGATCGAGCATGAAGCATTCATCGCACATGTGGTGCGGCGATATCACATCAGCAAACAGGTGGAGCCCTTGCCCCTAAAGGCGGCCCAAATCGTCGTGAACACAGTTGTCTTCGTTGGTGTGGCGGCATTAATACCAACCCCAACAACAAGGCACTGGCCATAACGGGCAATATCAGGGAGGGGAGATATTCTTTGCCGTGCCCAGCGCCAAACACACAATCGTGAACAGGGTGACTGTCATCATCCATGGGGGACGATTGCGCCAAGTGCAAGAAAGCGATATTCTGATTCGACAGGCCATTGACACAAAACGTCAGGGCAGACATGGCCTCTGCACCCAATGGGGCAGGCATAAATCCCACCGGAATAACACCACGCACCAATACCGCTATCAGCAAGCATGCTGTTAGCGAGATTGACATTAAACGCGAGTAAGCTCTATTCCAGTGACGCATAAGTGCAAGTGTACTATGGCAACCCCCTGCCAAATGTAATTCTGGGGGGATGTTTTATCTTCTCTTGTTACCGGTATGACAACGAACGCAATGCAAACTAGCTGGCTGCAGGAACTCCAAGCCTCTGTACGATTAGGGTCCCCGCTGATCCTGACTAACTTGGCGCAAATCGCATTGCTCACTACTAATGTGATTTACATCGGCCACTTAGGTAAAGAGCAACTGGCCTCGGCAACATTGGCGGGTGGTATGTACCAAGCGTGCATGATTTTCAGCTTGGGATTGCTCTCTGCCATCATCCCCATGCTGGCCACTACCTTGGGGAAAGATAGACAAAACAAGCACGCTATACGCACCATTATCCACCACGGTTTTTATACCGCGATCTTGGTGTGCTTGCCGTTTTGGATACTGCTATGGAATAGCGAAAGCATACTGTTAATGCTGGGGCAAACACCCGAGGCCGCGGCATTAGCTGGCCATTACATGCACAGCTTGCAATGGGCCCTGCTTCCCTACTTATTCTATCTAGTACTGCGATCGCTACTAGCCGCCTATGAGCGCCCACTGTGGACACTGCTCATCGCAACCCTAGCTATTTTGCTCAATGCTGCTTTGGGCTGGCTGTTAATCTTCGGAAACTTTGGACTACCTGCTCTAGGTATCGCCGGTGCAGGGATTTCCAGTGTGCTCTCTAGCCTGTTCATGTTCGTGGGCATGTTAGTCGTTGCACATAAGCACCCTGAGTTTTCATTCTTACAGTTACGCGCACACCGTTGGACTTTTCAACCCGCTTTACAGTGGGAAATTCTGAAATTGGGGTTTCCTATTGCCATCACCTTCACGCTAGAGACCATGGTGTTTTATGCCGCCGTGATCATGATGGGGTTAATTGGTTCTACGTCGTTGGCAGCACATGCCATCACCATGCAGATCTGTACCATCACCTATATGTTTCCACTGGGATTTGGGCAGGTAGCCACAATACGAGTGGGCTTAGCTAACGGTAGAGCAGACCCTAGAGCCGCTGTACGAGCAGGGTGGGCGGCCTATGGCTTAGGGGTAAGCTGCATGGCAATTGCAGCGATACTGATGTGGGGTATGCCTGAACAGCTTATTCGCTTCTTCATTAATATTCATGCCCCAGAAAACCGCGCTGTGATTATCACAGCTACACACTTTATATTCTTTGCTGCCCTCTTCCAGTTAACCGATGGAGCACAAGCTGTAGCTGCGGGGATGTTACGAGGCTTGTACGACACGCGCACACCTATGCTCTTAGCACTAATTGGCTATTGGTTAATTGGTGTGCCTATTGGCGCTTGGCTAGCCTTCGGTTTAGATATGGAAGGTGTAGGGATATGGATTGGATTGGTATGCGGTTTAACCGTTGTCGCGATCCTGATGACGATGCGCTGGTACCGCTATAGCCAACGCTTACTAGCCCGCCAGCACGTGCGTTAATCCAAAAAGAAAACCTGGCAGAAAATCTGCCAGGTTCGGGTGCTGCCTAATACAAGCCCGTTTCCGAGCGAGGCGGCAGGTATCATAGAAGTTCCTTACGCAATTGCGCAGCAGATTTGGGTGACAACAAGCCTGGAGCCACATCAAATACTGTTTTCGCACCTGCATCACCAGCTTGAGCCAAACGATGTGCTGCACGAGCATAGGCAACCAATACGCTAGAGGTGAACTCTGGATTGCTACCCAAGGTCAGCGAGTACTCTACGATTTGCGATGTACCAGCACCTGACACACCACTACGAATAACAAAACCACCGTGTGGCATAGCTGAATGGTTAGCTTTCAACTCTGCTTCAGTGATGAAATTAACAGTAGTGTCGTAATCAGAGAAGTAATCAGGCATGGTCACGATTTCGTTACGCACGCGCGCTTCATCTGCACCATTTTCCAACACAACAAAACACTCACGACGGTGTTTTTCACGTGTGCTCAATTCTGGGTTTTCACCGCTACGTACGCGATTTACAGCGTCTTCAATTGGCAAGGTGTACTGTACACCAGCTTTTACGCCTTCTACACGACGAATCGCGTCAGAGTGACCTTGGCTTAAGCCTTTGCCCCAGAATGTGTAGGTGTTGCCTTCTGGCAGTACAACCTCACCAGCCAAACGGTTCAGAGAGAACAGACCTGGATCCCAACCTACAGAAATAATAGATACTTTTTTGGTGCGGCTAGCTACAGCATCTACAGCAGCAAAGTATTCAGGAATTTTTGCATGGGTATCAAAGCTATCAATAGTATTGAACCACTCAGCCAATTGTGGGCCTTGCTGTGGCAGGTCGTTTTTGGAACCACCGCACAGAATCATGACATCCACGTTATCTTTGTGCTGCTCGGCATCATCCAAGCTGTATACCGACACACCCGCTGTCAACGGTTTAACATCCGCAGGATTACGGCGTGTAAACACCGCTACCAGTTGCATGTCAGGGTTCTGTCGTAGGGCTAGTTCTACACCACGCCCCAGATTGCCATAACCGGCAATCCCTACTCGAACAGGAGAACTCATCATTTTTCCTTTATCAATAAACACATTAACGGGCGAGTGCCATACGTACTGCAAAGCCGATGAACAACAGCCCTACAGCCGCACTCGCACCGCTAGCCAAACGGCGGCGACGCCTGAACGCGCTGGCCAAACGCGCTCCACCAAAGATCAGTGCTGACAAATACGCCATACTGAATACTTGCAAGAACACCCCCAGCACTAAAAAAGCTAGCCAAGGATGCCCTTTACTGGGATCGACAAACTGAACAAAAAAGGAAACCAAGAACAAAATGGCTTTAGGGTTTAACAGACTAAGCGTAAGCGCTTTGAAGAACCGACTTTCGCCATGTCCTTTTTCAGTACTGATAGTACGCACCTCAACAGTAGGTTGAGGATGCAGTAAAGACCATAGAATACGAACACCCAAATAGGCGAGATACACCGCTCCGACCAAACGGATGGTATAGAACAAGGCTGGTAAGGTTTGCAGAAGAGAGGCAGCGCCGGCCGCTGTCAAAAACAGCAAAATGCTATCGCCGATGAAAATGCCTGCCGCCGCTTTATACCCATCACGTACACCATGTGTGGCAGCTGTGGCCAACACGTACAGTGAGTTGGGGCCAGGCAAAAGAATAATCAGGAGCGCACCTGCTAGATAGGTTCCTAAGTTGATTACCCCTATACTCTCGAACACCTGCTTCACCTAACTGGAGTTTTAAAAAACCATATTACTCCAACCTGTGGCAACTCATGATGCACAGCAAAAAAAAACCGGCTCTACGCCGGTAAAAACCCACAAGTATGGTTTTTTCAAAACACGTTACACAGCAGCATCTGCTGTTTCACGCATAGACCCTGTTTGCTCGTAACGCAAATGCCAGGACAATGCCTCTTCTAAGAGGTGGGGTGTGTGACCGCCACGCTGGCAGGCGCGCTCAAAGTAAGAAGCCATTGTTTCGCGAAAATCGGGGTGTACACAATTTTCAATAATCTTGACGGCACGTTCACGCGGTGCCAAGCCGCGTAGATCAGCCAAGCCGCACTCAGTAACCAATACATCAACGTCATGCTCGCAATGATCCACATGCGAGACCATTGGTACCACTCGACTGATATCACCACCTTTAGCCAGAGACTTCGTCACAAAGATGGATAGGTGTGCATTACGAGCAAAGTCACCCGAACCGCCAATACCATTCATCATGTGTGTGCCACTCACGTGTGTGGAGTTCACATTGCCGTAAATATCAAATTCCAAGGCAGCGTTAATCGCGATAATGCCCAATCTACGCACTAGCTCAGGATGATTACTAATTTCTTGTGGACGCAGCACTACCTGATGACGGTAACGCTCTAGGTTGTCCATGAATTTGTTCATAACAGGCGCAGTCAGTGTCACCGACGATGCCGACGCAAAGCGCAAATGACCGGAGTCCAACAACGCTACTGCGCTATCTTGCAGTACTTCTGAATACATGCTGAGATTTTTGAATGACGACTCTGCCAAACCGTAGGTCACAGCATTGGCAATAGAACCAATACCCACCTGCAAAGGCAACAATTCTTCAGTCAGTCGACCAGCCTCTACTTCGCCTTGTAAGAACTGCACAACGTGTGCCGCAATCGCATTGGTTTCAGCATCAGGAGGCGTAGCGGTTGAAGGGCTGTCAGGTGCATCCGTAATTACAATAGCAGCGATACGCTCTGGGTCTACTTTAATAGTAGTTTGGCCGATGCGTTCGGACACTTCAGTAATAGGAATAGGCTGACGATTAGGTCTGTCTTCTGGGATATAAATATCGTGCAAGCCTTCCAGTGCTACAGGCATGCTCAAATTAATTTCCACAATCACTTGCTTGGCTTGAGCCACAAAGTTAGCCGAGTTACCCACCGAGGTTGTAGGCACAATGCCACCATCTTCTGTAATGGCGACCGCTTCAATCACGGCTATATCTACAGGACGACCACCTTGTGCACGCAACTGCTCAGCAGGTTGCGACAGGTGATAGTCACAGAACAAAACTTCGCCCGCATTGATTTTCTTACGCAGTGTGGAATCCACTTGGAAAGGCGAGCGTTTAGCCAACAGCCCTGCTTCAGCCATCAAACCATCGCTGCCATTACCTAGTGACGCACCAGTCAGCAGATTAATACGCAAAGTTTCCTGTTTAGCACGCTCTGCCAAAGCTACTGGCATCGCTTTACAGTCACCCGCACGGGTAAAACCACTCATACCCACTGTCATACCATCGCTGAATAAGCGCGCCGCCTGCCCAGCAGTCATAACCTTTTGCTCTAGCGATGCTAATCGTATGCGGTCTTTGAACATTCTAATCTCCTGATTCTAGTGATTGTGGAGGCAGAATAT
>SRSN01000054.1 GCA_004791645.1 Alcaligenaceae bacterium 429 | reverse complement strand
ACCTATGTAATAGTGCTGGCTTTTTTGCTGCCTAAAATATGCAGGGAACTCCTTGTGTGTAGTGGTGTCTACACTCGGTGCTAGTCATAGCAGGGTCACTAACCTTTGCTAAAGTCCTTAGTTTTTCCTGTTAAGCACCAGGAAGTTTTTACTTTGCAGAAATACCTACTATTTATACATGAAATCGCTAGAAATACTGATTGAGCGCATTATCCTGTCCAGCCGTTGGTTGCTGGTGGCGTTTTACATAGGGTTGGTCTTGGCTTTGGCGATGTATGCCATTTCGTTTGGCGTGAAGTTCTTTAAAGTTGCGCAGAACGTCTTTGTATACGATGAGTCCGACATGATTTTGGCCATGTTGAGCTTGATTGATGCGGCGCTAGTTGCCAGCCTAATCGTGATGGTGATGATTTCCGGTTATGAGAACTTCGTCAGCCGATTTGATGATGCGAACACCGATGTATCCTTCTTGGGCAAGCTGGATGCTGGTAGTTTGAAAATCAAAGTGGCGTCTTCTATCGTCGCCATTTCCTCTATACATCTGCTGCAGATTTTCTTGAATGCCAACAAGTACGAGAACGACAAGCTAATGTGGTACACCATCATACATTTGGCGTTTGTGGTCTCAGCGGTGATGTTGGGTGTGTTGGAGAAAATCATGGCTAAAGATAAGCCACTCTCTAGCAAGCTATAATCAAAATTCACCTTTAAAAAACACGCCGTAGGCGTGTTTTTTTATGCCTTAAGAACGCGACTCGTCTTTGCTCGAAAAAGCTTGGGTAGGGGCCGCGCGTAGAACAGTAGAATATAGGTAGTGCGATAGAGCGAGATCGGCGCGGTAGCCTAGGGTCATGCAGTCCATAGAGTGATTGTGATGGCAACTACACGATATAGAGAGGATGAGAATGAGTATGAGGCTTGTGGCGGTAGTAGTGACTCTGATCAGTGGCGCGCTGTTACCTGCAATAGTGTCAGCGCAGACCACTGAGGAAAAATGCACCATCATTGCTGCAGTAGCAGAGTCTATTATGCAAGGTAGGCAGGCGGGAGCCGACAAGAATGCTGTCTTAGAGAAAGTGCAGGTGCCGGGCGAACCAGATATATCCTTGCTGTTTGAGATTATGGTGCAAGAGGCTTACAGCACTAATCGTGTGAGTAACCCAAAACAGAGGCAGCATCTTAGTAGCGAGTTCGCGAGCCAGTGGAAAACCATCTGTTTACGAGATTTGTCTGCACTATAAAGGCATCCATAAGCTCTCTTGGCTAGAGCACAGCTCTATAGCGTAAGAGTATAGGGCTTAGTTTTCTGTGTTAAGCAGTAGCCTTTCGTATTCCTGACACCCTGATGCTACGTCTTGCTCGCATGCTTTTAGGAATAGGTCTTGCGCACGCTTTAGATCTTGTTGCACTACCTCGCCTTTGGCATACATGGTGGCGAGATTAAAGAGCGCCCCAGGGAAATTTTGTTCCGCTGCTTTGGTGTAAAGCTCAAATGCTTTGTGCAAATCTTGTTCTGTGCCATCGCCCATGTCGTACAAAATAGCAGCGTTATATTGTGCGCTGGCATGCCCTTGCTCGGCCGCTTTTTCTAGCCAAGGCAAAGCCTGACTAAAGCTTTGAGCCACGCCTTCACCATTTAAATACATCAGCCCCAGCATGTATTGGGCTTCGGCATGATTTTGTGCTGCCGCCAATTCAAAGAGCGTGCGTGCTTTCACGAAATTCTGAGGGAAGTTATCACCGCCGTAATATAGCAACCCTAAGTCGAATTGGGTTTGGCTACTGCTGGGCGTAGTGGCTGTTTCTGTTGCCATCGGCTGAGCGTAAACATGGGTTCCAACGCTGGCATACAAATTCAGTGCCAACAGTATTGCTATCAGTCTACTTTTTGTATTCATGTGGGAGCTCTAGGCTAGGTGGAAGGTACTAATGGTTGATGAACGTAGATTATAGATCTCTATGCATCCCCACCACGATCAGTAAAAACAGCATATACAGTAAGAACGCTGTCGCCACGAACAACAGTAATCCTTTCCAGAGTGTTGCACGTGCAGCAGGCTTTAAGCCGTTATACAACCAATAACCAATCATGCATATATTGATGATAGGTAGTAGCAGAATCAGCGCAACCAGCCATCGTTGCGTTGAGGAAAGCGTTCCTGATTTGATGCTATTCGCCAAGCTGTTGGTTTTCATGCGTGTGGTAGCGCCTAGTTAGTAGTATCGGTGTTGGCTGTGTAGCGTAACCAGCCAGCAATGTTGGAGCTACCAGCGGGTCTATCGTTCGGGTGCACCTTACCTTCATTGACAGGGACTTCGGCAAAATCAAAAGGGCTCATCCCTTCTAAGCAAGCCACATTTACACCATATTGATTGGGGTTAGAGCGTCGCTGGTGAAAGGTGTAGATGCCACATGTGGAACAAAAGTAGTGCTTGGCTTCGTGGGTATTGAATTGGTACAGCGTTAAGGCTTCTTTGCCTTGTTCAATGTGGATGTCGTCCAACTTGGCAGATACGGCCACTGCACCACGCATGCAACAGTAGGAGCAATTACAACGTCTAGCGCTATTCAAACCGTCACTAAGTTTTACACGGAAACGTACTGTGCCACAGTGACAGGCAGCCTGATAGGAGTCTTTGTGTGGGTTGGATTGAGTGGTCATGGTAACGATAGAAAGGTTATGTAACCTAAATGTAACTTATTGATTGTTAACACTTTTACTGATTGTGTTTTGTATAATAAAGGCATTCTTAAACGTGGAATGATTATGTATTTTATGAAGCCCGTCTACTGGGTAGCAGTGTTTTTTTCCTTTGTTTTGCCATTTCTCTACAAAGGTAGAGATGATGATTGAGTAATCATCAGTTGAGTGACAGATAAGGATTTACCTAAATATCAATACAGAGCTTTACTCTAACAAATCAGGTTACTTGTTGCCCCGATTCTAGATGAGAATGCGGGGGTTTTTTTATCCAAAACCTTACGGGGTAAGCGTTAGCGGCTGTTTCTTTTGGTTTCGTCTCTACAGAAAAAATAACGTATTGTGCTGGTAGACTTGGCAAATTGTGAATTGTCTGAGCAATAGCAATATTGTGTAAGTTGTAAAGCCGTAATATGTCTTGCAACGTTATACGACGCTTAAATCAGGCAATAAGGGTTGTATGACTATTACATAGTACGTGGGGATGATATGGAAGAGTGGACAGTTGTAGCTCAGGGATCCTCTGAGGGTTGGAAGTACGAAGTAGAGATTAGAACTCTGGATAACGGTCAGGTTGAGACAAGAATTGTTCCTGCTCCACATGAGCATATGGCAATTAGTGGGGCATTTGGTCGTATTGAAGATGCTTTGGCGGAGGCTCAGCGCTTCGCAGAACGCACAATTCGTGCTGCTCAGGTGTCTTACGCATAATAGTTGAAGCCGGGTGGTCTGGTTGGTGCAGATCACCGTCGTAGCGTAGAGAAAAACCTATTTTCAAATAAGTCAGTGTGATTACGTTAGCTGGGGCTATGATGCATTCTGGTTCCATAAGCATATTTACGTAAAGGATCACATGACCTTAGTTGTGACCATCGCGACTGCAGCACATCAGGATTGGCTGGTGGCGCACGACACAGAAGTAACCGACGCTTGGGTACAGCGTTGCCTGTTACAGAGCGAGTATGTCATTGCTGAATGGCAGGGGCACCCAGTAGGCTTTTTGCGATACAGCCTATTCTGGGGAAAAATTCCTTTCATGGATATGATTCGGGTGCGTCCAGAACACCGGCGTCGTGGCGTGGGCGTTGCACTGTTCCAGCATTGGGAAGCGTTAATGCGCGATAACGGTGCGACGTTATTGATGACCTCTGCCCAGGCAGATGAGCCAGCGCCTTTAGCATGGCATAAACGAAATGGTTTTAGCGAAGCAGGGGCCGTGCAATTCGGAGCCTTACAAACAGTCGCTGAAATCTTTCTGGTTAAAGATGCCTCTTAGGTAAAAATACACGGTATTAGCCGCTTGCAATGCTTAACATCAACAGCCTGTCACTATGCTACATAGTGACATGTGAGCGATGTGCTCGACATTATTGAAGATCTAATATGGAGAAAGCTGTGGTTGTAGCGTTGTGTGGCTTGTGGGCTGTGCTGACTGCAGCAGAGGGAGCCAGAGAGCATTTGGTCATCATCGAAATCGACGAGGACTAGACTATGCGCTAATGAGTGCGTAGTGACCCATATGCTTGTGTATGGCTGACATGGCCATGTGATTTACAGCATGAGTTTGAAGCCTTCGTGAGAGGGCTTAAATCCCAGTCCTTCATAAAAACGCAGTGCATCGATGCGTTGCTTATCGCTAGTCAATTGCACCATGCCGCACCCTGCAGAGCGGGCTTGCTCAATCGCATACTCCAACAGCTTTCTACCCACACGTAGCCCGCGATGCTGGCTGCTAACGCGTACACTTTCTATTTGAGCTCTGAGCATGCCACCGCGTGATAAGCCAGGGATGAGCGTTAACTGTAATACACCAATGATCTGATCTTGATGTTCGGCCACAATCAGCGAGTTACCGCTTTGCGCTTGTATGGCCATAAAGGCAGCATGGTAGGCGGCTTCGTATTCATTACCTTCACGAGCGGCACCTAATGTGTCGTCAGAAAGCAGCGCAATAATAGAAGGTAAATCGTCATGATGTGCTGTTCTAAAGCATAGTGCGTGGATAGGTTCAGTCATGCAGCCTCCTTTATTTATCTGCATAAAGTGTAGCGTCTGATGTGGGCCTGACCTAGTGTTTACACGCTTAGAGGCGAGTTAGCATCAGATAAGCGGTGATGCTGAATAGTGATAATACGGTAGACACTAAGATGGCGGCAGAGGTCAGGTTGCCATCTCTTTTATAGTACTGGGTCACCATAAATGGCCCGGTACCAGTAGGTAAAGCGGCTAATAATACTGCCGCGTGAACGAGTGACTCAGGCAGATCAAACAGTTGCGTCGCAAGTAACCAAACGATTACAGGGTGTATGACAAGCTTGAGCACAACTAAAGTGCTTAGCCCTTGTAATGTGCCAGTAGAGCGGCGGCGTTGTGCCAGAAAGAGTCCCAATGCAATCAACGCACAGGGGGATGCTGCGCCACCCAGAAGCTTCAGAAAACTGTTGATGGGGGCGGGAAGGTGTATACCCGACAGCATTACCACAGCACCGGCAACAGGCGCGACCAGCAAAGGGTTGCGGGCGAGTTGTTTGGCGATGTTGAGCAACATCTGCGTGATCTTGCGATTGGGTTGTAAGCCTACTTCGATTATCACTATGGCGACGGCAAACAGCACGCAGACGGTCAGAATGGTTGAAATCAATGCGGGTATTAACGCAGGCGACCCAAGCACTGCCAATGCCAGCGGAATGCCTAGGAAGCCCGTGTTGGCATAGGAGGCATTTAACGCATCTATAGCGGCATCAGCGAGTTTTTTTGTGCGTAACCGTTGTAGGCATAAGGCGGTGACAAAGAGTAGGGCGGTGCCTATTCCAAAAGTGGCTACAAACTCCGGTTGCCACAGAGTGTGCCAATCTGCGTTGGCAACGATGTCAAATAATAGAGCTGGTAGCGCTAGGTAGACCACAAAATTATTAATCTCTCCTGTTGCGCGAGGCCCTAATGCACCGGCTTTACGAGCTAACCACCCTGTGGCAATGAGGGCGAAAATGGGCAAAATAATGGCAAGAACGGAGAGCATAGGAAGGTGATGAGGCTGCTAAAGCGTATAGTGTAGAAACTTAGATTGTTGCTTACCAATGCTATTTTTCTGACTGATTAATACCCTTTTTATATTAATGATGGACGTTAAACCATTACGCTATTTTGTGATGTTGGCCGAGACCCTGCATTTTGGTCAGGCTGCCGCCCGCCTACATATATCGCAACCACCGCTTAGCCGACAGTTGACGGCGTTAGAGCAAAGTATTGGGGTGAAGTTAATAGAACGTAATTCGCGTAATGTAACGCTTACTGCTGCTGGAGAGCGCTTCTATCAGGATGCGAAAAACGTCTTAAACACACTAGAGCAAGCGGTTCACAACGCGAGAGCCGTTGCTGCCGGTGAGGCAGGCGTGTTGACTATAGGTTTTACGATGTGTGCGGCCTACAGTGTGATTCCGCGTTACACAAGGTTGTTTAGTGCGGCGTGGCCAGACGTTACCTTGCAGCTGCGAGAGGTGGTCTCTAACAACCTGTTAGAGCAAGTGCGTAGAGGGGATATTGATGCCGCTGTGCTTTTACCTTCGGAAGATGAGCAGGGGTTGAATACGCAAACTGTGGTTGCGGAGTCGTTGTGTGTGGCGCTGGCCAGCACACACGCATTGGCTTCAGAGTCTAGCCTTGCTATTACTCAGTTGCAAAATGAGGCATTTGTGGTGGCAGCAGAGAATGCCGCCTCATCGCTATATGCCGCGATTGTGACGCATTGCCAGAAAAATGGATTTAATCCCAATATACGTTTTGAGGTGCAGTTACAGCAAACGGTATTGAGTCTGGTGGCAGAAGGCGTTGGCATTGCGTTAGTGCCTGCGTCTATGCAAAAAGCGCAGGTGGCAGGGGTGCGGTATTTGCCGTTAGATAATGCGCCATTGATTGAACAGGTGTTGGCATGGTCACCTACCAATCAGAACCCGTGTTTACGAGGTTTTTTGGAGTGTGTGGGTAGTTAGGGGGGGGCGTGCAGCCCAATCATAGTCTGCAATGGTGCCATAGAAGCGGCGTCATGGGGTTGACGCATAAGGCTGCTACGGTGTGGTGTTTAGTGCTGTACTCTTTTTGTAGAAATATTATGGAAATTCGTTCTTACCAACCTGCAGATGAAACGGCGGTGATTGCGCTTTGGGAAACCTGTGGCTTAACGCGCCCTTGGAATGATCCTCGTAAGGATATTGCTCGCAAGCTGACGGCTCAGCCAGAGCTGTTTCTGGTGGGGGTAGAGGACAATAAAGTGATTGCCACGGCGATGGTGGGCTTTGATGGGCATCGTGGCTGGGTGTATTACGTAGCCGTTGACCCCGATTACCAGCGCCTGTCTTATGGCAAGCAGTTGATGCGCGAAGCCGAGCAGTTGTTGATAGAGCGAGGCTGCCCAAAAATTAATTTATTGGTACGTAGCAGCAATGCGCAGGTGATTCAGTTCTATAAAGAGCTGGGTTATACGCCAGACGATGTGGTGAGTTTGGGGCGTAGATTGATTGCAGATGAGTAACCAGCCATCCCATGCATAGCCCGTAGGTTAATAAACCAGCGGGCTTTTTTGTGTGCCGTGTATGGCTACGAACAAATTAGTGACTGGCTTCGGTGGCGGTGACGCTGGCTTTGGTAGGGAGGGCCAGTGTCCATGTTTGGGTAATTAGCACTGTCCCAGTGGTGGTTTTGGTGGTGACGTGAATATCCAGTAAACCGCGATCAGCCTTGTTTTTAGAGGGGCGTATATCCATGATTTCAGCACACACTTTCAGGCTATCGCCTGGATACATGGGGTGATGAAAGCGCACCTCCTTAAACCCAGCGCCAATCAGTGGAGTGTCGCCAAAGCGCTTGGAGTTCAAAATCAGCTTTAAGGTAATCAACAACGTTTGCCAACCGCTACCCACCAGTTCGCCAAAGATCGTGTTTTTGGCTAGCTCTTCGTCTATATGCATATCTTGTGGATCATATTGCTCAGCAAAAGAGACAATCATGTCTCGATCCAGCGAAAACGCCTCTGTTTCTATTGTCTCACCAATCTTGAAGTCTTCCAGATAGCGAAATACACCAGTTTTGGGTTTGGTTATAGGTACCAGCACAGTTGTCCCCTTAGTTTAGTTATGAACTATATGGTAGATAGTAGGTTTAAGCTTTAGCTGGCGTCAACTGTGCCTAGGCGGGGTGATTGTTCTAGATTTAGGACACAGTTGATCAAAACCAAGGGCTAGTCTATAGGGGGTGTAAGTCATAGCATGATGTGAGGATGCCGTGCAGGTGAGCGCCGGCAGTACACACATCAATGCGTAATATGCCTTGGCGGCAATACGCTTATGGCGAGAGTTTGATATGCGTTCAGGAAAGTTGGCAGGCAAGGTGGTGTTTGTTCAGGGCGGTGCGCGGGGCATAGGAGCGGCCATTGTGCGCTTGGCGGCAGCCGAGGGGGCAAGCGTTGCATTTAGCTATGTGCAGTCCACAGAGAAAGCGTTGGCTCTACAAGAGAGCATTCGTGCAGCGGGAGGTAATGCTATGGCGCTTCATGCTGATAGCGCAGATGCGTCCGCGGTAGAGGCGGTGATTATGCAAACCGTGCAAGCATGGGGCAATATTGACATCTTGGTGAATAACGCCGGGGGTTTAGCGTTGGGTCATATTGGCGAGTTGAGCATAGAAGATTTTGATCGTAGCTATGCTATTAATGTGCGTAGTGCCTTTGTAGCGAGTCAGATAGCCAGTCAACATATGAATGATCAGGGGCGCATCATCCATATAGGCAGTGTGAATGCAGAACGCGTACCGTTTGTCGGTGGTGCAGCCTACGCCATGAGTAAAGCGGCATTGGTGGGCTTAACTAAAGCGATGGCGCGTGATTTGGGCGATAGGGGGATCACTGTTAATAATGTACAGCCTGGTCCTGTGGATACCGATCTCAACCCGGATGGTAGCGAATTTTCTGATGAGCTTAAGAAAATCATGGCCTTAAAGCGGTACGCTAAAGAGGAAGAAATTGCCTCTTTCGTGATGTACTTGGCAAGCCCTGAGGCTGCATTTGTTACAGGCGCTAGTCTGAGTGTAGATGGTGGCTTTACTGCTTAAGGCGGTGTGATGGGTATCTTTAGTAGTGCATTTCTGTCATAGTGGGTTAGGGAAATTTTTCTCACTATTTAGGAAATACATTGAAAATAGAAACTGGTATTGTGAAATGGTTCGATAACGACAGAGGCTTTGGTTTTATCATGCCGGAAAATGGAGGGAAGGACCTTTTTGCACATCAGAGTGAAATCCAAAGTGATGAGTCATACAGCACACTAAGCGAAAACCAACGCGTGTCATATGTGGTTGGGCAGGGGCAAAAAGGCCCTTGTGCTACACGGATCACACTGCTGTAGGTAACTAGGTTTCTAGCATGATGGCATGTGCGACAAAAGTTATAGCGAGGACTCATATTATGGGCCTCGCTTTTTTATTAGCGGTAGTGGTTGCTAAACTAGTAGTGATTGATTTTCTACTTTTCAGTAGGTTGTAGCTACGTATGAAATATCGCCTTTTTCTTTTTGATTTGGACGACACTCTTTTTGATTTTTCAATCTCAAATGAATGGGCGTTTAAGCGCATGCTTGAGCGTATCGGAGTAGAGGTGTGCGCAGAGGATATTTTTGCTGAGTTTCTGGCCATCGACACTGGGTTGTGGAAACAATTTGAACAGGGCTTAGTTACCAGGGATCAGCTCAAAGTAGAGCGTTTCGCTCGAACCTTTGCGCGCCATGATGTAAGAGGGTGTGCTGAGCATGCCAACGCTTTATATGTACAAGGTTTGGCCGAGCATGTTGCGTTAATAGATGGCGCATTAGAGGTCTGTCAGGCCTTGGCAGCGGTGGGCGAGGTTGGTGTGATCACCAACGGCTTTGATGCTGTGCAGCGGCAGCGTATACGCAATGCGGGCTTGCAAGACTACATTTCTTTTGTGGCATCTTCCGAGGTATGTGGCCATGCCAAGCCGGATAAAAGGCTTTTCGATTTTGCTGTTATTCAAGCAAAAGAGTTTAGTCAAGACAGCACGCTCATTATTGGGGATCGTCTGGATGCCGACATTCTCGGCGGTAATAATTTTTCTATTTCTAGTTGTTGGTTTAACCCCAGCAAAGCAAAAAACACCTCTGCTATCCAGCCTACCTATGAAATAGCTCATTTACGTGAGTTACTGCCGTTAGTGCAGGCATAAATAGCATCAAAAAAAGACAGATATACAGCGTGGCTATAGGGGGCAGGTTTTTGTAACGTATTTGTTTTGTGTGGATTGTAAGATTTGTTTGGTATGCTGTTAGGTTAAATCGGGTCTACGTCCTAGATCTTGTGTGCCTGGAAGGGTTGCATCTTAGGGTGAACAGAGCCAAAAAGTAGTAGATGTTCAAGTAGTTCTCAAGTTGGTGGCGCAAGGTCGCCAATGTGCAGCAAGACAGAAAATCCATAGGTTTTTTATTTGCATTCAAAGGGACAAAATGAATATTGAGTTTGCTGAATACCGGGTTCATCCATCGGGTGTGGCATTTGCTTTTTTGACTGAAGCTGGTGAGCGTATGCATGGTAATGTGTCGCTCGATGCACTAGAGGCGTTGGCTGGAAAGTGGCTAGGTGAGGAAAACTGCCTAGATGCTTACAGAGAGCATAGTGTTGCTATCCATCGTGTGGTCTTAAGAAAGCATAAGCAAGGTGCTAAAGAGCCTTTTTGGGTGCGTGTAAGCGAGTTGAGTTAGACGATACAGGGCATGCGATATTACAGTGGTTCTTCTGCCGGACCATAAGATGGTGGGTTTGCGACAGGAATACAAGCCTCAATCGCGTGCAAAAATACAGAGAATGCCAAAAACAGTAATCAAAAAAACTACCCTAAAGCAGGGGGTAAGACATATCTCGTTAGTGTTTGCTCTTGTGGTGATTGTAGGGGGCGTAGCGTGGTGTTTTTCTGGTGGTGTGGGGCAAGCAGAAAAGGCGCGTGAAAGAGGGAGGTTACAGGCAGAGCGACTAGAGGAAACAGCCGCTTTAGCATTGTGCCAGCAGGCAATAGCAAAACAGTTGCCTCCAACTCAGCAGGAAAAGCCGCCATATACTAATGGAGTGAAATCAGCAGAGAAGCTCTGGCACTTCGTTTGGCCACAGGGGTCGTTTAGTGTCAAAAATCGCTATGGTTCTAGTGTGGCGCAATATGCCAGATGTATTGTTGACCCTCAGGAGCACAGAATTACGGTATTGCATATTACTGGTCAGGATTTTATTCAATAGACTTGCAGTGAGTTTGCAAGCCGGTAAATCGTATGTGTAAATAATACGTTGTAAGGCTGCTTTCACTCAGAGCCAAAGCCCGCAAAGGTTGCTGCCTTTTGCGGGCTTTTTGCATTCATATGACTGTTACCCGTAACGTAGTTGTAAAGGACCTTGAAACTAATTACCTAGTTAGTGTTGCTGCAGCGTAGTCTATGAGGTATGCATTAGAGCTTTACATTTTGTAGGCAAGAATGACATATCCCCTAGTGGAAGCTGTTAATTTGTAAGTAAGGACAGAGGGAAGCTTGTGTTGCATATAGCTATTATTTACTAGCCGTTTTTTAGGGCTTCATCATGGGTTTTTATTGGGCGATTGGCGCGAGAAAGCAGGGGCTCAAAGGGTTGATGGTGGTGTGTGAGCCCTCTGAGATTGGTGGGTATGTAGAACGCTGGGAAGGTGAGGTTAAGCTGAAGGTGAATCGAAACCTTCCTAGTTATTTGCAAAATACTGCATTGGATCCACTTGAGTTCACTGAGATGAGTTACCTGTTCTTTAGCACGAAGCAGGGTGATTCGGTGGTGGCTGAGTTGGAGAGTGCAAGCATACGCTTGGGGTCTAAGGCTGAATACGAAGAAAGCGACAGCGGGGGATTTTCTCTTTTGTTGCGCTATAAGGTAAAGCGAAAGCTAGAGATTAGCTGTGAAGATTCACCGGCGCTTGGTAGCTTTTCATCGCAACAGAGAATGCTTACTAGTGAAGACCAACTGATACGAATGTTGGACGAGAAAAAATATGAAGGGATGTGGGTGGATAGGCCACCACTACGTTTGACGCTGAGCGAGGCAATCTGTGCGCTGGCAGAGGAATACTCCGTTTCCGAGAGCCAGATAACTATTACGATTGCTGGTAAGTAGGTTTGGTGACTGTAAGGCGTCTCTATCTGAGGCATAGGCTAAAAATAGACGCTAGAAATAAAAAAAGCATTGATTCTTTGGAATCAGTGCTTTTTCAATCTTTTGGTGCGAACGGGGAAACGGCTTTTCATATAAGTCAGAGCCTTATATGCAAAGTGAGGCTTAAATAGGGCTTTTGTTTTCTTTCCGCCGAATCGCTCAATTCCAGATAGCGCCCTAGCTCTGCGCTCTTTGGTGAGCCGCACGCTCCATCATTGCCGGAAATGGACATTTCTTGCTCTTTGATAACGTCCAAAAGGGTGATGCGCTTCAGCTCTAATCCGTCGGTCAGAACAAAGCTGATTCGGTCGTCCCATGTGAGTATCAGGCGTGTACATTGCTTGCCTGGCTGAATGTGCCGATCAAGCTCTTCAGGCTCTACACTGCAGCGAACGTACTTCACTAATGCTCGATTTTAGGTGGTGGATCGGAGCTCGGTGTCTTGATCGATGGAGCAATTGGCTGGTGCCTGATGGAAAGTGGTGTTGTTCAAATAGTTCGTGAAGCTTGGCATCATCTAACGCCCACGATGGATCTAAACGGTAGATCCGTGGGTTTTTAATTTGCATGTTTGGCCTTAGAAATGTTAACTATCTATTTGAGAAATGTTTTTATTCGGTGTGCTATAAAACCGAAGTAGGTCTATTTTTGGGATTAGCGATGAAAACGAATTTTGTAGCAATGTTGCTCGGTGTGGCTGCTGTGTCTGCCTCTGCCTCTGTGATGGGGCAAACGGATAAGACAGAACTGGGAAGTTTCTCTGTGACAGCGGAATCTATTGAAATGCTTACCCCCACAAGCTTAAGAGCAAAGGGGAACGTAGTTATTTCAGGGAAGAACTCCAACCTTCATGTTGATGAGGCGCTAATTACAGAGAAAAATGGAGTTATTACCATTGAGGCAGAGCAAGTTGCCCAGGATCTCAATGTACAGTCTAAGGATCAGAAAACTTTCAGCGCTGAGGACTTAAAAGGGGCTCGTGCAGCTGGCGGGGAAATGAAATTAATGAATTCAGGGTTTGTTCCTGTGGAAACACGAGGTCTGACAACGGTCTGGAAAAATGAAGAGCTAAACATGTGTTTAAGTGTGACCACTGCTAATGGGCGGTATAGCGAAGTGATCACTTTATCGCCACAGAGTTGCTAGTTAGGAGTTTCTGTCTTTGTGTGTAGACGTGGTGGCGATTGAGATATTACAGATGACGTTACCTTCTGCGCCATAGCGTACTTCTGGATCGCGGTCTAAGTTGCTCACCAGAATTACTTTGTTAACTGAAGCCATGGATTAGTGTTCTGGGTAGGGGCCTATGAGGGGCAGGAATACAAAAAAGGAAATGCAGAACACATAGCCTCTAAAAAAACTCCATGGTGGTATGCGGTCGCTTGGATTGATTGGGGGCTGGATATATGTTTGCCATACCCATGAGCCGCCACCCACAAAAACAAAGGGCACGGTCCATAGGAGCAGACTGAGTAGTACGCTAAGTTCCGTACAACTGATTTGGTTCCCTCATAGATGCGGGAAGCATGTGGCATGTTCCAAAATGGAATTAACCATCAAGAAAAAGAGCGATCCTCTCCCCTGTTTGGCACGTCCAGCCTTTCTTTTGCTCGCCAGTAGGGGTGATATAGTTTTGAACGGGCCGCGCTCTTTCTTGATGGGCTACCAGCGCTCAAGCGGATGTGTAACAATGGGGACTTTAGCAACCTACAAACTAGGGAGATTTCCATGAGTACCAAAATCGTTACTGAAGCTGACCGCAAGCGCACTCCGCGTCCCGCACTGCCTAAGGGCATGTCCATTTCCACAAAAGTCGCAAATGTGAGCAGGGAGCGTGGCCCGCATACCCACCACAAGAAAAACCCCGGAAAGCGTCACCGATAGGAGCGGTTCGCCACCAGCATCCTTCTGCCGACTGGGTTGCTGATAAGCCAGCGCATGTCGAGCTAGGGACGCTGGTGGCCTGGGGTTTGGCTGGCCGGGACGGGACGTAGTATTCGGGTGCCGTTTGCGTGAGACCACCAGCCATTTAGAAGAATGCAGTTTTGTATAGCTCTTTCGGCTATCTGCTCGTCATTCAAAACAGTCTTATTGGTTATATGACCTCCTGTTAATTACAGTTTGACGCGCTCCACTCCCATAGTTTCGTTATGGTGAAAATTAACGATAAATCATTGCTCGTTTTGATCCGGTTAAAGCCGGATTTTTTACGTCCATTACTTTTGTCGTGGGCTTTTTTATTGGAGGCCACTATGTGGCCCCAAAGGATTAAAACCAGGAATTTGAGAGAGGTTGCAGTAGAGGAAACTGGGATATCAGCAGCCAAAAAGACCATGGCTATAGGTGCTGGTGTTGGGGTGACTGGTTGGTGGGCAGAGGTGAACTAGCTTTGGATAAGTGTTTTAGTACAGGCTCTAATAGTTCAGCGGCAGGAAGCAGAGCGTTTTTAATATTTCCGGAAGGTCTCTGCGGTCTTTATTCAACATGGAGGTCCCTTGCTGTTATCAATTGCGGTAGTGAGCAATGATGTTAGTTCATTTGTTAGCTACTCTAAATCACACTGATTTCACACCGAATGTGTAAGGCGTAAAACGAGTTCACGTAAGCCCTTGAAATTCAAGTGTTAACTATTGGTGTTAAATGCGCTGGACGCGGGTTCAATTACCGCCGCCCACTAATTGAGTAGGTCAGCCCATCCAAAATTTTGCAAAGGTCCAAGGCATTCACTTTCTTGGGCAGCAGTGTGTCTAGTGTCATGTCAAACAAAGCCATCTAGGTTCGCGTTGCGTGGCCCATACGTGAGCTTCGTGTTTTGTGCGAAGACCTTGCTTTCCCTGTGTGTGGGGGGCTGACCTAGTGAGGGGATAACTTTGATATGGGCGCGATAGCCCTGAGGACGTTTTGTGATACTTGCCATAGTCTGTTTTTGTAGGGCTTACCGTGGGGCCTTTATGGGGCTAGCGGTGTTTAATAATTGAAAACAGGCTATCAGAAACCTACAGCACAAAAAGATAAAGCATTGATTCTGTTGAATGTTGATTCAATAGACTCAATGCTTATCAATCTGTTGGTGCGAACGGGGAGACTCGAACTCCCACACCTCTCGGCGCCAGAACCTAAACCTGGTGCGTCTACCAATTCCGCCACGTTCGCACAGACAAGCATTGAAGTATAGAGCGACTTTAAAATTTTTGCAAGATATTTTGCATTAGCCTCTACACCTAGTAAAAGTAAGTAAAAATGCAGGGTAAAGGGTGGGGCCGGAGATTGTATGCATGGCCCTCTATGCGTACAATCACTCGATTTACCCTAAAAAATTGCTAGACATAGGTACTATGCTTGCTATTGAATAGAGGGTTGGCCGGTTATTGATGACGGCTTTTGCAGTAAAATAACCGATTATTTTCATTCACTAACTCACTCAAATAGGTCTCTAATGCAGCCCGAGGTTGAAATTCTGTCCGGTTTGGAGCGCCGTGTCGATCTGGTCGTTTCTGTGGCCGATGTCGAAAAAGAAGTCCAGGCACAACTTAAACGTGTGGCGCGTACCGCAAAAATTCAGGGCTTCCGCCCCGGTAAAGCACCACTAGCCATGATTGAGCGCAGCCACGGTCCTAGCGTCCGTTACGATGTGATCAATGCTGAATTAGGTAAGGCGATGGATGCGGCTCTGAAAGCTGCAGACGTACGTGTTGCTGGTACACCTAGCATCGAACCTAAAGAAGGTGAGCCTGCTGAAGGTACTATGGCGTTTAGCGCCACTTTCGAAGTGTACCCAGAAGTGGCTGTGCCTGATCTGTCCGCACTGGAAATCACTCGTAGCACAGCAAACGTTGGCGACGAAGAAATCCAAACAACTATCGATATCCTGCGTAAACAACGTGCCCAGTTTGAAGCTCGCGAAGATCGCGCTGCTCAAGACGGCGATCGTATTACATTGGACTTCAAAGGCACGATTGATGACGTGGCTTTTGAGGGTGGTACCGCCGAAGGTTTCTCCTTCGTGTTGGGCGAAGGCCGTATGTTGCCTGAGTTCGAAACAGCTGTGCAAGGCATGAAAGCTGGTGAAGAGAAAACCTTCCCGCTGGCATTCCCAGCCGATTACGGTGGCACAGAAGTCGCTGGTAAAACAGCTCAATTCGAAATCAAAGTAACTGAAGTTGCTGAAGCTGTTCTGCCAGAACTGAACGCTGACTTTGCAAAAATGCTGGGTCAAGCCGAAGGTGATGTAGAAGCGTTGAAAGCGGATATCCGTAGCAACGTTGAGCGCGAAGTTAAAGCTCGCGTGCAAGCTCGCACCAAAGCAAGCGTAATGGATGCATTGGCTGGTGCCTCTACATTCGAGCTGCCTAAAGCACTGATCGATGCAGAAGTGCAAAACCGTATCGCTGCAACTCGTGAAGAGTTGAAAGCACGTGGTTTGCCAAATGCTGAGAACTTCCCAATCCCTGAAGATAGCTTCAAAGAAGAAGCCGAGCGTCGTGTACGTTTGGGCCTGTTGCTGTCCGAATTGGTTAAAGCTGCTGAACTGCAAGCTAAGCCAGAGCAAGTTCGCACTCGTATTGAAGAGTTTGCACAGAACTACGAACAACCTGCTCAGGTTGTGACATACTACCTGTCAGATCGTCAACGCCGTGCCGAAATTGAAGCTGTGGTGCTGGAAGATAACGTGGTTGAACACGTACTTTCTAACGCTAAAGTTACAGAAGAGGACGTGCCATTCAACGAAATCATGGGGAACTAACTAAATGTCGTCTAGTTTTATCGACTTCTATGCTTCGATGCATGGGGGGCACTCAGTAACACCGTCCGGTTTGGGCTACATTCCTATGGTTGTAGAGCAGTCTGGTCGCGGTGAGCGTTCTTACGATATCTACTCACGCTTGTTGCGTGAGCGCTTGGTGTTTTTGGTTGGGCCGGTTAATGACCAGTCCGCTAACCTGATTGTGGCGCAACTGCTGTTCTTGGAGTCGGAAAACCCAGACAAAGACATCTCTTTGTACATCAACTCGCCTGGTGGCGGTGTGTACGCAGGGATGGGCATTTATGACACCATGCAGTTCGTGAAACCTCAGGTTTCAACGCTGTGCACCGGGATGGCAGCCAGTATGGGGGCTTTTCTGTTGTCAGCGGGAGAAAAGGGCAAGCGCTTTGCCTTGCCTAATTCTCGCATCATGATTCATCAGCCATCGGGTGGTGCGCAGGGTCAAGCATCGGATATTCAAATCCATGCTCAAGAGATCCTGAGCTTGCGTGATAGGCTGAATGGTATTCTGGCTAAAAATACTGGCCAGACCATTGAGCAAGTTGCGCTGGATACAGAGCGTGATCGTTTTATGTCTTCTGATGATGCGAAAAGCTATGGTCTGATTGACCAAGTCTTAATGCACCGTTCAGACGAAACAGCTTAATGGGTGTGACCACGCTGTCATGCAAATGTGCTGGCAGCGTGGGCACTTGATGTTTTGTAGGGAAAATGCTTTTTCTCTCTATTTTTGACAGAGTCTTATGTCCGATAAAAACTCGTCCGATGACAAAGTCCTGCATTGTTCGTTTTGCAACAAGAGCCAGAGCGAAGTCGGCAAGCTGATAGCTGGACCTGCTTCAGTATTCATTTGTGATGAATGCATTACCTTGTGCAGTGACATTATTCACGAAGAGTCACAGGAAAAAGCTAAGGAAGCCATCAAAACTGAACTTCCTAAACCCAAAGAAATTACCGGGTTTCTTGATCAGTATGTGATTGGTCAAGAGTCTCCTAAACGTAGCTTGGCTGTGGCGGTGTACAACCACTACAAGCGTATTCGTTATGCGAGCACCACTGATGATGGTGTAGAGCTTTCCAAGAGTAATATTTTACTGATTGGGCCTACCGGCTCAGGTAAAACACTGCTGGCCCAAACATTGGCGCGCATGCTGAATGTGCCGTTTGTGATGGCCGATGCTACGACACTAACCGAAGCTGGGTATGTGGGTGAGGATGTAGAAAATATCATCCAAAAACTGCTACAAAGCTGCGAATACGATGTGGAAAAAGCGCAGCAAGCGATTGTCTACATCGACGAAATTGACAAAATTTCCCGTAAGTCTGACAACCCATCCATTACCCGTGACGTATCGGGTGAGGGTGTGCAGCAGGCTTTACTGAAATTGATTGAAGGTACGGTTGCCTCGGTGCCGCCACAAGGTGGTCGTAAGCATCCTAACCAAGACTTCGTGCAAGTAGACACTACAAACATCTTGTTTATTGTGGGTGGTGCGTTTGCGGGTCTGGATAAGGTCATTCTGGATCGTACAGAAAAATCCGGTATTGGTTTCTCTGCATCCGTGAGCTCTAAATCTGAGCGTGGTGTGGGCGAGCTGTTTACTGAAGTAGAACCAGAAGACTTGATCAAGTTCGGTATTATTCCTGAACTGGTTGGTAGGTTGCCTGTGGTCACAACCTTGCAAGAGTTGGATGAAGATTCTCTGATTCAAATTCTGACTCAACCACGTAATGCCTTGGTTAAACAGTTCCAGCAACTGTTTGCAATGGAAGACGTGAGCTTGGAAGTGGAAGATGCTGCACTGCGTGCTATTGCTAAGCGCGCGATTACTCGTAAGACGGGCGCACGAGGTTTGCGCTCTATTGTGGAACAGTCACTGTTGAACACAATGTATGAGTTGCCATCGCGTCCTGATGTGGGCAAAGTGATACTGACAGCAGATGCTGTGAGTGGCAAAGGTGAGCCCATCATGGTGGAACGCAGCGAGGAAGAAAAAACGGCAGCAACATCTGACACTGCAGCCGCCTAATTGGGAAACTTTCTGTTATAAATAACAGAC